>JAGYMP010000074.1 GCA_018400565.1 Bacilli bacterium
CATACACATACCGTTCTGCGAACATATCTGTAATTATTGTGATTTTCCAAAACTCGTCATCGAAAAGGACAGACAGGATGCTTATGTTGAGGCGTTGATCACCGAATTGTTGTCATACAAGGATGATCTGCAATCCCTCAGGACGATATATGTGGGCGGAGGGACACCTTCATGGCTTAAGAAAGACTTATGGAAACGATTGATCGCTTCCATGGAGAATATGTTTGACTTCAATCAGATTAAGGAATTCACGGTTGAAGCCAATCCGATCCATATCGATCGTGAATGGATTACCTTGTGGATGAATTCCCACGTTTCGCGCATCAGTCTGGGAGTGCAAAGCACGCAAGAAAACACACTTCAAGTGCTCGGCAGAAGACATCGACATGAAGACATCCAACGTGCCCTTGATTTATTAAGCACTGACAACGCATTCGATCTAAATTTGGATTTTATGCATGGTGTGTTCGGACAGACCCTCGATGATGTTCGGTCTGATTTGGATTATGTGTCAAAAATAAAACCATCCCACATTTCCTATTACGGTTTGATTTTGGAAGAGGGGACCATTCTTGATCATAAAGTCAAACAAGGGTTGATTCGGATGCCGGATGAAGATTTAGCTGTTTCGATGATTGAAACCGTCAATCAATCATTGCGACGAATGGGGTATCATCATTATGAGATAAGCAACTATGCCCTACAGGGAAAGGAGTCTCTCCATAACCTTGCTTATTGGCGCATGAAGCCTTATCTCGGAGTCGGAACAGGCGCATCTTCTCAAGCCTTCGGCAGACGGTTCAAGAACGACGATCGTCTTTTCGGTTACATAAACAGGGTGAAAAGAACGAATCGAGGTGTGGCAAAAGACGAAGCATATGATGCGATGCAGGAATATGTGCTTATGGGTCTTCGGACAAAGACCGGCATTGATTTGTCTGCATTTTCCCGCCGTTTCAGGATTGATGTTTTCAAAGCTTTTCCCCGTCTTTACCGTTTTGTGGACAGTACTTTTTTAAAGGTTGAGCGGGATAGGTTATATCTGACCGAGGCCGGCATGATGGTGTCGAACCAAATTTTCCTTTCGTTGTTCTGAGGTGATAGAATGCTTAAAAATCTTATCAAAGAATATGTTTACTACCTCAAAGTAACAAAAGGTCTGGCAAAAAACACCGTTGACTCTTACACGCGGGATCTATTGGATTATGCTGATTATCTGGAAAAAAACAGAAACCGCACCCAGATATTCCAAATCAAAAAAAAAGATGTGTCCGCTTATCTTAAGGCACTCAGAAACCGCGGAATTTCACCGAAGACGGTGACCAGGCATTTATCATCGATTCGGTCGTTCCACCGCTATGCACACAGTGAAAATCTGATTGACGATAATGTGGTCAATAAGGTTCGACCGCCCAAACAAAAAAAATCACTTCCTGTGATTTTAAACGAAGCTGAAGTTGATTGTCTTATTGAGAACGCCGGCGACGGGAAAAAGCCATTATCTCTTCGAAACGTGGCGATGGTTGAGCTTGCATACGGAGCTGGTCTGCGTGCCAGCGAACTTGTCGGACTCAATCTAGAGGATATCCATCTTCCAAAAGCATTGGTCCATGTGACAGGGAAAGGAAACAAAGAACGGATTGTTCCGATCGGCGAATCTTGTGTTGAGGCCCTTCGTTCATATATCACACACGGTCGACAAGCGCTTCGACCGAAGACACAAAAGGTCTTGTTTTTGAATCGTTTCGGAAAACGTCTTTCACGTGTGGGGATGTATTCCGTCATGAAGACACTTGCTGAGCGTGCGGGTATTGACAAAAGAATTTCCCCACACACCTTACGACATTCATTTGCGACCCACCTTTTGGAACACGGGGCCGATTTGAAGGCTGTTCAGGAATTGTTGGGGCATGAAGATGTCATGACGACAGAATTATACACACATCTCAGCAAAAACCATTTGCGGAGAGCCTATGAAAAAGCTCATCCGCGCGCAAAAGGAGAAGAGGAGTGACTATGCATTACGAACGCATTTTTTTGATAGTGATCGATTCAGTCGGAGCGGGTGAACTGCCCGATGCGGAAGCATTCGGTGATAAGGGTGCCAACACCATCGGCAATCTCGCAAAAGCGACAGGAGGCATCCATCTTCCCGTGTTAGAATCTTTTGGTTACGGCAATTTGACCGAAATCAAAGGTGTTCCACCCGTTGCCCATCCAAAAGCGAATACGACGAAGATGGCAGAGCTCTCAAACGGGAAGGATACGATGACCGGTCATTGGGAAATTATGGGTATCAAAACCACCGAACCTTTCCAGACGTTCACAGAAACCGGGTTCCCCGATGATTTGATTGAAGAAATCGAAGATCAGACGGGACGCAAGGTGATCGGCAACAAAGCTGCCTCCGGCACCGAAATCATCAAAGAACTCGGCAAAGAACATCGCAGGACCGGTGCAATCATCGTCTACACCAGTGCAGATTCGGTTTTACAGATTGCCGCACATAAGGATGTCGTACCACTTAAGGAATTATATGATATCTGTGAAAAGGTTCGTGAGATAACTAAAAAACCAAAATGGGCTGTTGCACGGGTCATTGCCCGTCCTTTCGTCGGAACATTGGAAGAAGGATACACGCGCACGGCTGATCGCCATGATTATGCCGTGGATCCGTCGTCCCAAACCGTTCTTGATTATCTCGAAAAAAACGACTATGATGTCATATCAGTTGGTAAAATCCGTGATATTTTCAATGGATCGGGGATTACCGATCATCATGACATCGAATCAAACCATCATGGCATGGAGATTGTCATGTCCTTGACAGATGATGCATTCAAGGGGCTTTGCTTTACGAATTTGGTGGATTTTGATGCCAAATACGGACACCGAAGAAATCCGGAAGGCTACAAAGATGCGATGGAAGAATTCGATCGTGACCTTGCTGAATTAATCGAGAAACTCAATGATGATGATTTGTTGATCGTGACGGCAGACCACGGTAATGATCCCACCCATCACGGCACGGATCATACACGTGAATATGTACCTCTCTTTATTTACAACGACCAGCTTAAAGGACGTTTTTTGCCGGAATCAGATACATTTGCTGATATAGGAGCGACCATCGCAGATAATTTCAATGTTGATCAGACAAACTACGGTAAGAGTTTGTTGAGCGAATTGAAATAAAAAAAGACGGAAATCAATCCGTCTTTATTGGGAAACCGAGTGATTCGGTTTCCTTTTTGATTGTTTTTAGCTTCTCTGTCCAGGTTTTCTTGCGATTGGATGCGTTTGTCTTGAAAATGTGATTGATTTGTTTGTCTTTACGTGCTTTCTTTTCGTATTTTTTGTACATCGTTTCAGTATTATGGTTGCGGTTTTTCATATGTTTGTGAACTTGTTGATGGCGTTTCTTGGTATCCATCAAATCATGTTCATATCCTGAAACCGATTGTTCATAGAGTTCATCGAGATTAACGTTTGCCTGTGCCGCTTCGTTCTTGAATGTTGTTTTTTGTTCATCCAAACGTACTTTTTGTTCGTTTTTGATGGATGTGGTTTTTTCAAGTTTGTTTTGACATTGATTGATCATTCCAATGGTTTGCTCAGCAAGGTCATTGAGGGCTTGATCGGTTTGTGTCCGGATGGCTTCAATCGTTGTTTTATAATGTTCCTTCAACCGATCCTTTTCCTTAAGAAGCCTGCGGAGCTCATCGGTTTTTTTTGAAGCGGACATTTTGTCTGAATTTGGGGTCATATGAACTTTACGATATGCTTCGATCAACGCATCGGTCGAGGCATCAAGATGTTGTTCAGCTTTTTTAAGACGGGACTGATAGCGTTTGTTGAGGTTATCGAGTTGCTCGAAAAACAGTGTGTCCAAAGGGTTAATCATATTTTTTAGATAGGGTTCAAGGGTCTCAAGACGTTCTTTGGCGTCATCATAGATTTCTTTCATTTTCGCTTTGGTTTCATCGCGCGTTTCCAAAGCGTCATCAAACGCTTTTTTGTAATGAGTTTTGAGACTTTTAAGTTTGTCTTCCAAACGATTGAGTTCCTCGTCATTTAAACGCTTTTGACTGAGATTGTCGAGATCGGTTTCCATTTTTTGTTTCTTTTCGGTAATTTCTCTTTTCAATTGTCGTTTGATGGAGGATCGTTTGGTTTGGTCCAATAAATGGGCTTGTCTATAATAAAATTCTTCATAGGTCTCAACGATTTGTCGTCGTTTTTTATCGTAAGTCTCAAGAATACGGTCAATCGCTTCAAGATGGTAATTTTTTTCTTCATCGAACGCGTGTAACAAAGCGTTTATTTTCAACTCATATTCATTATCCGCATTTTCGAATTCATCTTTTGCGAAACGAATGCGATTTTTGTATGTGTTAAGAATAAATTCATGATGAATGGTTTCCTCTCGATCGGCTCTCGACGCTTGCATGACAAGGAAATTCAACTCGTTTTCCATGAGTGTTTTAAAACCAAGAGTTTCGATGTCATATTTTTTTAATGATCGTTCGATCTCAGTTTTGGTATCATTGTACTGTACATTTTGTTTTCTTTCCATGCGGATGTCATCCGTGGTCAATGTGTTGATTTTATTTTGCATCTGGCGATTAAGATTTATTTTCGCATTAAGATGATTGACATTTGCGGTCAGGGAATCAATCCATTTGCTTAATTTAATCTGTTCTTTTTCAATCGACTCACGATGTCTGAGGGATTTGATTTTTTGATTTGTTTCGCTTTCGAACATCGTGACGATAACGTCATTGATGTCAAGCTGCTGATCGATCATATGTTGTTTGACACTGCTTGTCAGTGTTAGTTCGAGGTGGTTGATTTGATTTTTGGTTGTCAAAATACCGATTTCAGATTTAATATCAGCTTGAAATTCGCGTTCCAGGCGATGACTGTCAAACCATTTCAATTCTTCATGGATAATGTGGGTCGATTGTTCAGCAATGATTTGAGCCAAAAAGGAATCGACTTCAAGCAATTCTTCGAATAAAGCAAGATTCATTTTAACCTGGTGCGCACGGTCATGTTTTTTTTCAAGATATCGGCCGTAATAGGTCTGATATTGCTTGTATGTCGTCACAAAAGCAATATTATGTTCTTTAATGGTTTTTTCTTTGATGGATTTCCATTTGCTTTGTTTTTTGAGTTTCTTGATCAAATTGCCAGTTGTTCTCTTGTCCTTGTCACGATCGGCCTCGGCAATCCGACGTTTCAGGTGACGTATTTTAGATGGGGGATCGTCAAAAAAACGGGTGTCGGAAAAGTGTTTTTCCGCAGTTTCCTGCAATTTTTTCTTAAGTTGGCGGTTGTAGATTTTTTTGAGACGTGTCTCGAATCTTTTTTTTATGTTGTTTTTTTCTGATGCAAATGCCTTCATATAACGTTGGGATTCATTTTGTTTTCGGCGGCGGATATCATTTAATTCTGATGATGTGGGGTTGGGTTCTAAGAAAGAGACATTCTCAGCGGAGTAGCGCTTCTTTCTTTGGCTTATAAACTGACGGATGATATTTTTACGTTGATTTTTTTCTTGTATGATCTGGCTGATCGATTGGTCCAGCTTTTTGATTTTTTGATTGGTTTCCTCAAACAATTCAAAGATGCTCTCTTTGTGTTCTTCAATGACATCATCGATCTGTTTGGCAATGTCCGTATAATCATTGAACATGTTCTCTTTGTCAGTCACGCTGTTAAGGTAAGTTGTCTCAAAAGCTTCGAAGAATGCATTTTCTTCATCTTTAAGCATGGATTTTAATGCATGAAGGTCTTGAATGCCTTCGTCGGCTGATGAAGCATTCACCTTCAGGAGATCCATGTTTTCTTTTCGGATACGCTCCTCGGTCTGTTCAAACACACGTTGTCGATCAATGATTGTTTCTTCGTCATGAAGAAAATATGTCTTCTTCATGCGATTGGCTTTTTCATGCATTTCCCTGATGCGTGTTTCAATGTCTTTAAGGTTGTTTAAGGTGATGTGACGATGGTCAGCAGTGTGTTTTTTGATGGTTGCATAAAACGATTCGAATGATGCCAAGGTATTTTTGTTTTTTTGTTTCGATGATTCGCGATATTGCTTCATGCTGTCTTCGATCGTATTAAGATCATGGTTGTTTTCGGCCATGTCATTCACCTCCCAATGTCATTATTTGTTGATGAATCTTGTTTGTTTCTCAGAGCTTTTTCTTTCATTCAGTTGCAGTTTTTCTTTCGTGTCCATTGTTTTTTGTTGCATGATATGCTGCATTGTCTCAATATTATCAGTCAAAAAATCATGCATGGTAATCATCCGTGTGAACGGATTGTCATTTGTCATGTTATTGAGCAAGGAATCTGCCTGGCTCCGTAATTTTTCATTGAATGTCTGCATGTCCGTATCCATATGTTCGTTCGATTGTCGATGTGATTCAAGGAGATCGGTTTGGGCATCAATAAGATTTTGTTGGAGATTGTCGCGCGCCGTTGATAGATGTTCTTTGATAACGTTGATCTTTTTGAGAAAAGCAGGTCGTGAGAGATATTTTGTGTTTTCAATTTGTCGGAATGTTTGATTAAGATGGTAACGGTTTTTTTCGTGGATGATTGTGATATCTTTTTCACGGTTGACATAATAAGCATCTTTGTCATTTTCGATATCATGTGTTCGTTGATCGAGTGATTTGATCTTTGTCGCATTAGCGGATTTTTTTGAACGGACAAAGGCGACAACATAGTCGTGTTCATTGTCACGTTTGCGTTTGAGCAGTTTATTCAAACGCTTGATGTAGGTCTGAACATTCTTCTTTGTGCGGGACAAGCTTTTTTCCACATTGTCATGTGCATGCATAATCGCTTCAATTTGCTTTATCCGTTTCTTTTTGGTTTCTTTAAGAAGGGATTTTGTGGCATGTTTGATCTTCTTAGTTTTTTTGGTGTTTGCAAGCGAGGTGTCTTTTAAAATACGGTCGGTCTCTGAGAGACGCTTATCGACGCGTCTTGTGATGTTCGTATAAGCTTTTTTAATTTTTTTCAGAGTTTTTTTCCTCATATGTTTTTCATCGTTAATGTCCTTAACCAGTGCAATCAGGATACCATCGATTTTCTTTGATTTTTTTTCAGTGAAAGCGATTTGCTTGGATATGTGAATGACATCTTTGCGTATTGTCTGTTTAATAAATGAGGTAAGAAGGCTTGTGATTTTGTTGTCATGCCGATTGATGATCTTAATCATTTTGTCAATATATTTCGTTGCTTGATTTTTAAATGACTTCAGCTTGGAAGATGCTTGCAATTTGTTTTTACAGGTCGATATAAGGATAATAATCTTGCGTTCGAAATCGGGTAGAAGTGTCCGTATGGATTTCATGTCCTTATCAGCGATAAAGCTGTCGAGTTTGTCAATGGTTTCTACGATGGAGTTTTGTCTGAGAAGAAAATCGTATGAGAAATCAGCTAATAAACTTGGATTGAAATTTCGGGAAGTCGATCCGTGGATATCCAGCAAATACTTTTTCAGGACATCTTTGTTTTTGTCCATCAAAGAAGATATGATATCAATGCTGTGATTGACCTTTTGATTTTTGTCGATGATGTCTTGGTGGATCGGACGGATATTTATCAGCAAATCGTCAATGAGAAGTTGTTGCATGGCGTCGCGTTTATGTTTTACAGTTGACACGAAAGATTTTATGTCGTCATCATCGATTAACATTGTTTTGATGGCTTCAAATTCATTTTCGCTGATCGAACGAATGGTTGCATGCTTGTGACGATAGGCTTTCATTCTCTTTTTGAAAGTGTCAAGGTTATCACGGTTCGTTCGTTTGATTTTCTCGCGTGCCTGAGTCAAAAGGTATATGTCCCGTGTATGTTCAAAATCGGTATTCTCGAGCAACCATTTTTTTTGAAGGTCAGCCAACCGTCCTCTGTGTGTCAGTTTGGACATCAGCATTTTCTTTTGTAATTCATAGACGTTATGCTGTATGTCATGTTCGCAATTTGTCAGCTTCTTGGTATGTTTTTCATAAACATCGAGACCGGCATTTTTTTTATGGATTTCCAGAGCAGAGTTCTCAATGAACAAAAAAGCATCTTGATATGCCCTTTTTAGATTGATTGTCTTAAGATTGTAATCATGTTGCATTTCGATGAAATTTTGGTATTGGCTAAGTTTTGCTTTTGTTTTTTCGTAATCACCGCGGACGTGTTTGTTTTCCATTTGCTTTTTGACGTCAGCGATTTTGATTCTTGTGCTTGATTCAAGCGTGATCAGTTCTTTGCTAAGGGAATCCATGTGTTTTAACTTGTCGGTCAATGTTGAGATGGTTTCGTTAATATTGACGATGAATTGGTTTTTGTATTCTTCGATATCCTTAGCGGTGGTAGTGAGATGGTTATTCTTTCTGTTAAGATATGTATTGTGGTATTGGATGAAATCAGAGAGAAGATTATCAACTGCATCAAAATTTTCTCCGAGATAAAAGTGGAAATTACTTAGAAGATTAATTGAATTTTGTAAGAAATCAATTGGGGATTGGTAATTCAATTTGATTTCTTCAGCACGTTTAAAGGAATCCATTTTAATCTTCTTTATTTCGTTTTGAAGTTTGTAGACTTGAAGATTATTGATTTCCTTGTTGTTGTCAAGCAAACTGTTTGCTTTTATCTCCATAATGTCATGCTTGAGGATGGATTGTTCAAGACGTTTTTTATCATCGGCGGCCTTGGCTTGCTCCATGTCACTCTTGATTTTCTGTTTAGCAACTGTCCAAGTTGACCGGAGGTCTTTTTCAAACGATTGTGCGCGGTTTTTAACGGTTTTTATCTGCTGGGAATAATCACGTATGCGGGCTTGATTGTATGCGGTATGTGGCTGTTGCCGCTTTTTGCTTTCCTTTTTGATGTCTGTCTGAATGGTTTGGAAAGAATTAACCAGATGTTTAAAATGTTTGTTAATTGTGCGTTTTGTTTTTCTTAGCGTGTCAAGTGTGTCCATGACGGTTTGATTGAAGTCGGATAACTTCTGTTTTCTCTCCTCGACCAGTTGGTTCTTAAGACTATCAAGAGTGTTTCGTGATGATTCAATCGCCCATACTAATTTGTTCGCCTGATCAGCATTCATATTGGAGTAGGATTCCATTTTTTCTTTTCGGGTATTTTCTTTTTCGTCAATGAAATCTTTATGGATCTGCATACTCTCATCGATGCGTCGATTGATTTTATGAATGAGATTGTCGTAGTTATCTTTGGCTCTTTGACGTAATTTTTCTAGAGCTTCCAGCGTTTTTTGATATGTTTCGTTTTCTTTTTCTTCGACTTTTTCAAAATGGTCGTGTATATTTTTGTGTCGGTTTTGATTATGATTTTGCAAATCAACAAATTCGCTCTCAACAAACGCTTTTGCGTTTTCATATGTGTGTTGAAGATTGCGTTGTTCATTAAGGTAATCCTGTTCAAGATTGTCGGTTTCATTTTCCAACTGTGTGTGTTTATGGTCGAATTCATTGAATAGTGCGGTTTTTTCACGCGCCAAAAAAGCGACATCTTCCTGATGCCGTTGCTTTTCTTTCGGGAATGTTAATAAAATCATTTTGTTGTCGATGGTTGCTTTCGCCACGCGGTGTTCACCTCACTATATAATATCATTATAATACACAGACCGTGTTTTATCAATAAACGGTGAGAAAATGAAGATGTAAAATAAGCAATTTTTTGTTATAATGAAGTATCATAGGTAGGAGTGCTATCATGGACGATCGAATTATATCGAATAATCTGTTGATCGATGACGAACTTGAAGCCACATTGAGGCCACGTCGCTTTGAGGAATTCATCGGTCAAAATAATGTGAAGGAAATGATCCAAATCGCCGTTCAGGCAGCAAAAAAAAGAGATGAATCGCTTGATCACGTTCTTCTGTATGGCCCACCCGGTCTGGGGAAGACGACACTCGCACAGGTCATCGCAAATGAATTGGACGTCGGTGTCAGGGTTTGCAGTGGACCGATGGTTGAACGTACGGGTGATCTAGCTGCCATTTTAACATCGCTTGAGCCCGGGGATGTTTTGTTCATCGATGAAATTCACCGCTTGCCAAAAGTTGTGGAAGAAATCTTGTATTCCTCGATGGAAGATTATGTGATTGATATCGTGGTCGGCAAAGATTCAGGTGCAAAATCCATTCGTGTTGATTTGCCGCCGTTTACTTTAGTGGGTGCAACAACCCGGTTTGGTGCATTGACCGGTCCGCTTCGCGACCGTTTCGGTATCGTCCACAAACTTGACTTTTATGATGACGACGATTTAAAGACCATTTGCAGACGAACAGCAAGAATCTATGAATGCGACATTGAAGAGCAAGCAGTCAAAGAACTAGCCACACGCAGCCGCGGAACACCCAGGATCGTCAATCGCCTCTTTCGCAGGGTCAGAGACTTTGCGGACATTTTGGGAGACGGAACGGTGACGATCGACATAACCCGGACGGCATTAAACAAATTAAAGATTGACGAAGAGGGACTTGACAAAAAAGATCGTGAGTATTTGCTCGGCATCATCGAAAAATATCACGGTGGACCCGTCGGGTTGGATACCATAGCCACCTCGATCAATGAAGAATCACAGACATTGGAAGACGTTTATGAACCGTATTTAATTCAACGTGGCTTTATTTCCCGCACACCACGCGGCCGTGTTGCCACGGAAAAAGCTTACCGTCATTTGAATAAACGTCACCAAGGAGCATTGTTTTGATGAAAACGAAAGATTTTGATTATCATTTACCTGAAAAACTGATTGCGCAAAAACCCCTTGAAAATCGGTCAGATTCCCGTTTGATGTTAGTGTCAAAAGATTCTTTTGACATTGAGCATGATCGTTTTTACAATATCGCTGCGCATCTCAAAAAAGACGATGTCTTGGTGTTGAATGACAGTAAAGTTATTCCGGCGAGGCTTTATGGCATCAAAGAAAAAACCGGTGCCTCTATTGAAATGCTTTTATTGGAAAACGATGATGATGACCCTGACCGTTGGCAAGCTTTGGCAAAACCGGCAAGACGTGTAAAAGAAGGAACGGTTCTGACATTCGGCGGTGGTCTTTTGAAAGCGAAATGTGTAAACGTCGGCGAAGAAGGAATCCGTGATTTTGAATTGACGTACGAACGTCCTCTAAGCGATGTGCTCGATACCTTGGGGACAATGCCGCTTCCACCTTATATTCACGAGACGTTGGATGAACAAGATCGCTATCAGACTGTTTATTCAAAAACGCCGGGATCGTCCGCAGCGCCGACAGCGGGGTTGCATTTCACTTCCGATTTGTTGGAATCAATAAAAGCAAAAGGCGTGAAGATTGTCCATGTGACGCTTCATGTCGGAGTTGGCACGTTCAGACCGGTCAAAGTCGATGATGTCGAAAAACACACCATGCATGAAGAATTTTATCACATGAACGAGGAAACCGCTTCGGAGCTTCAGCAAGCAAAAGAAGAACAACGCAGAATCATCGCTGTCGGCACGACATCGACGCGGACATTGGAAAGTGTCATGAAAAAGCACGGATGTTTTCAGGCAGACTCCGGATATACGGATATCTTCATCTATCCGGGCCATGAGTATCAAGCCATCGATGGCTTGATTACGAACTTCCATCTGCCGCAATCCACGCTGCTCATGATGGTTTCCGCTTTCGCCAGCAAATCCATCATCATGCATGCCTATGAAAAAGCCATTGAAAACAAATATCGTTTCTTTTCATTCGGTGATGCGATGTTTATCCGATAAAAAAGCATCCGTTCGGATGCTTTATTCATTCATGAGATGAAGAGGTTTGATTTTTTTTATAAAATATAAGAACGGGGTGTCCAACATCGCCACAATGACTTTGACGAGGTATGTTGTGACGAATATCTCGATGACAATGCCAAACTCATAAACACCAAGAAAAGCAATTGGAACGAAAATGAGCGAATCAAGTAATTGTGAAACGATCGTCGACCCGTTATTTCTGAGAAAAAGCCACTTATCATCCGGCATTTTTTGTTTGATTTTCTGATAGATATAAATATCAAACAATTGACTGATGATAAACGCGGTGAAACTTCCAAGAATGATGCGGGGGAGAAAACCAAAGATGACTTCGAGCGAGGATTGGACCGTGTCGGAATCGGCTGGTATGAACTCAAGGGCAAGCTGCATGACCGCCAATGTGGCAAGCATGACAAAAAAACCGATAAACACGGCGCTTCTGGCTTTTTTTGAGCCGTAAAGCTCGTTGAGTGCATCCGTGGCTAAAAAGATTGTGCCGTACATGATATTGCCCAACGTAGCTGTAATGCCAAAAATCTGTATGTTTTTCGTCACCTGGATGTTGGCTAGAACAGTTCCCACAGCGATCCATGTGAATATCCCGGTTATGCCGAAACACTTGTAAATGACAAGAAACAAAATGAAATTAAGCAAAGCGAATAAAAACCATAAGAGTTCGTTAGGCATGTCATCACTCCCCGAAGTGAAATGAAATGGTATTGAATCACTGTCTATATCTTACAACAAAAACCAAACAAACACAACAAAAAACAAGGTTAACATTTGTAAAATATGCCCAAACATAGTAAAATATTCTTGATTGATCCAAAGGAGGATTAACCGATTATGGAGAAGAAAATATTAGTGGAAGTCTCGGCAAGACATGTTCATGTCAGCCGGGAAGATCTTGATACCCTGTTTGGAAAAGGTTATCAGCTTACCGAAAAGAAACCATTATCACAACCCGGGCAATTTGCCGCTGAAGAACGGGTGAAAGTCGTCGGCCCGAAACGATCCCTCGACAGAGTTTCGATTTTAGGTCCGGAACGGTCCAAAACACAAGTGGAAATATCTTTGACGGATGCTTTTTCTACAGGCATCAAAGCACCCATTCGTCAATCGGGTGACACCGAAGGCAGTGCCGGATGCACCTTGGTCGGGCCGGAAGGCGAAATCGTGCTCAAAGAGGGCGTGATCGTCGCAAAACGCCATATTCACATGACGCCTGACGATGCAAAAGCCTATGATTTACATGACGGTGATATCGTTTCCGTGACAGTTGACACCGAAAACCGGGCGCTGACATTTTCCGATGTCGTGCTGAGAGTGCGTGATGATTTCCAATCCGCGATGCATATTGACACAGATGAAGGCAATGCGGCCGGAGTCGGCAAAAACCAATACGGCATCATCGAATAAGCCATGCATTCCGTCTGGTATGAGAACACACATAACTGCAAACAATCCGGTGCGCGCACCGGAATTTTGCATACACCGCACGGCGATTTTGAGACACCGATTTTCATGCCGGTTGGCACACAGGCGACCGTAAAAACCTTGAGTCCCGAAGAGACCATGGACGTGAGTGACGGGTTGATTTTGGGGAACACCTATCATCTATGGTTGCAGCCCGGCGATAATATTGTTGCGAAACACGGGGGCATCCGCGGGTTTATGCATTGGCCCGGTGCACTTCTCACGGATTCGGGCGGTTATCAGGTTTTCAGTCTTTCCGAACAACGCGAGATCACGGAAGAAGGCGTACATTTTCGCCATCACAGAAGCGGAGCGCCTTTATTCTTATCACCCGAGAAAAGCATTAAGATTCAACATAATCTTGATGCGGATATTATGATGAGTCTGGATGAATGTCCGCCATTTGATGCTTCTTATGATTATATGAAGCATTCAATCGAGCGCACAACCCGGTGGGCCGAACG
>JAGYMP010000075.1 GCA_018400565.1 Bacilli bacterium
GTCAAAGAACACCTTCTGTATCTTATGGATCAAGGCGGGAAGACCTTCAAATTTCTTGACCGGACCTTCAACGCCGACATTGCCCGAACAAAAAAACTGATCGATTTCATCATCGAGAATCATCGTCCTGATACCGTGTTCCAATTTGAGATTACGGGTGACATTCTGCCGGAGTCCCTGATCGACCATATCAATGACCATGCGCCTGAAGGGTTATTCCGGTTTGAGATCGGCATCCAGTCCACCCACGATGAGACCAATCGCGCCGTCAGGCGCATGCAGGACACAAAAACATTGTTCAAGCGGATCAGCCGCATCAAATCCGGCGGAAAAATCACCTTGCATCTCGATCTCATCGCCGGACTTCCGAAAGAAAACCTGCAGCGTTTCAAAAAAACATTCGATGACGTCTTCGCACTTGGGGCCGGAGAACTCCAACTCGGTTTTCTCAAAATCCTTCGGGGAACTCGCATGAAACTGCAGGCAGACCGTCATGGATATGTCTATGATGATTATGCCCCATATGAAATCAGATCCAACTCACATTTGACAGCCGCCGAACTTGATGAGATCCATCTTGTCGAACAAACACTCAACACCTACTGGAACAAACAATTCATGACAGAGACGATCAAAACCGTGATGAAACACATTGACAGTCCGTTTGAATGGTTCTTGCGCTTCGGTCGACACCATATGACAAACCATTGGTCTTTCCACCGCTACCAGCTCCATGATTTGTTTGAACGGTTGGTTGATTTCGCCAGAAAAACGATGCCAAAGCATGCCGGGGCAATTGAGGATGCGGCAAAAGAAGACTATCTGGCACACCATGCGATCAAACCCAAACGCTGGTGGCCGGATCCCAAAAACAAAAACGATGTGCTGCGCGCCTATCACAAATCCCGCCCAAACACCGACCTGGATGCATTATACAAATACGCCATGGTCGTCCCCGTCTCAGATGGCTACTTGATTGCCATCTATCAACTGAAAGAAACGATCATCAAACACATTAAATCAAAAAAATAGGCCCCGCAAAAGGCCGGGCCAATCTGAATATCATTTACTGGCTAAATGGTGATACTTGGGAAATCCCGG
>JAGYMP010000076.1 GCA_018400565.1 Bacilli bacterium
AGGTTTTTGGTTTCATGCTTCAAATCCGCCAACTCATGTTCTTTGAATGAACGATCTTTGAGTTTGTTGAGCGCTTTGATGAGATGTTCCGCTTCAGATTTTGCATCTTCCAAAACCTTCTGTTTCTCTTTCTCGATTTTCGCCCGTTCTTTATTGCGTTCTTTTTTTAGGGCGATTTGCTCATATCTAATATTTTCTTTTTCTTCATCAACAGAGGCTATTTTTTGCTCATAATCATTGATTTTATCCTGAAGCAATTCACTTTGTTTCTCTAATTTTTTAATAATTTTCGCCGTGTCTGTGTCAAAAGAAAGTGACACATCGCGTGCGTCATTGATAATGGATGCATCCATGCCCAAGCGTTCGGCGATATCAAGCGCATTTGAGGTCCCCGGGATGCCAATCCTCAATTTATAAGTGGGTTTCAAAGTGTCGATGTCAAACTCCACAGAGGCATTGACCGTGTCATCAAGTTCATATGCATATAATTTCAGTTCGGGGTAATGGGTCGTCACAACACCATAGACATCCTGTCTCCTGAGATAATTAAGCATGCTGATGGCAAGTGATGCGCCTTCTTTCGGATCAGTCCCGGAACCTAACTCATCAAGTAAAACAAGTGATTTGTCTGCAAGATGTTTGAAGATACCAATAATCTTGTTGATATGCGATGAGAACGTGGACAGCGATTGTTCAATCGACTGTTCATCGCCGATATCGGCAAATATGTGTCGAAACACAGGTAGTTTCGATCCTTCACGCACTGGAATGAGAAACCCGGATTGATGCATCAGGGCCAACAAACCGAGCGTTTTTAAAGCGACTGTTTTACCGCCTGTGTTAGGGCCGGTGATGATAATCACACGATATGAACCAAAATAGATTGAGTTGGGAACCACCTCATCATTTGGAATCAGGGGATGTCGTGCCTCTAACAACTCAACCTCTTTATCTGTGACGTCCGCCCGGGCCGCTTCCATGTCAAGCGCAAGTTTTGCTTTAGCAAACACAACGTCCAGTGTCACAAATAGAGTCTGATTATGACGGTATTCATCTGCTTTTTTACCGACTTCAGACGTAAGGACGGCAAGAATACGTTCAATCTCAGAACGCTCTTTGGTTTTTAAAGTTTGAATGTCATTGTTGATCCGCACACACTCTGCAGGTTCAATATAAACGGTTTCACCTGATGAGGATTCATCATGCAATATACCATCGATATGGTTTTTATGCTCGCTTTTGACAGGCAAGACAAGCCGGTTGTCACGGATGGTGATGATGGAATCCGACAGCTTTTGTTTGTAAGAACGGAGATAATGATCCATACGTTCCCTGATTTTATGCTCATTGACACGAATCTTTTTCCTTAGGTTGTTCAATGTCTCTGAAGCCGTGTCCATCATGTCAGCCTTTTCGTTTATACAGGATTTAATTTTGCTTTTGATGTCATCATGTTCGATTAACTTATCATAATAATGTTGGATGGCTTGAATATCGATATCGAGTTCAATAAGTTTCTTCTTAAAACGCAGGCTTTTTTTCAATGCTTCTTCGTGTGAAACGAATCGCAACAATTCCTCTTCGGACAAAGCCGAACCGACTTCAGCGCGTTTCAACAGATTATCGATACGCAAAACACCCCAGAGAGGCGTTTCATCATATCGTTTGATGACAATCATTGCCGTTTCTGTTTCGTTAAGATCCTTCTTCACATTATCTACGACATTCGTCGGTCGAAGTCGCATGACCGCATCTTTTCCGTCATCGGTCACGGCATGTAATCGTGCCATCGTCAAGATTTTTTTGAATTCAAGTTTTTCAATCTCAAAATGCATGCTTTCACCTTCAGTCACTATTATTTTAACATATTCTATGATAAAATAGGCAAAGGAGTTGAGGCCTATGAATTATGTTTTTGAAATCAATCCTTCCGACATTGACGCCTTCATCGAATACTATAAAGGTTTTGAGGAAGTTCCGGGGGACGAACACAAATTGATCGTTTTCAAAACCAAGCGCTTCACAGTCACAATCTATCGCTCCAACAAAGTAATGATTCAGGGCAAGGATGCGTACGACGAATATCTCATGTGGTCAGGCATCTTGGGATTCGAACCGGTTGCCAAGAAGGATAAACCCAAACAATCGAAACCCCATAACAACTGGGCGCGTCATTCAGCCATAGGAAGTGATGAAGTCGGTACCGGTGATTTTTATGGCCCCGTCGTTGTGTGTGCCTGTCACATTGACCGCAACGATTTTGACAAAGCAAGAGAGTTTGGCGTAAAAGACAGCAAAACCATCAAAGACGAACAAATCAAAATTATGGCACCTAAGCTTATGGAGACATTCATGCACTCCGTATTAGTCTTGGACAATGAGAAATATAATGACTTGGTCAATCGGGGCTACAACATGAATAAAATCAAAGCATACCTGCACAACCATGCCATCCGCAAAACAATCACCAAGACCAAACACAAAAAGCTTTCTGTCATCATCGATCAGTTTTGTACCAAAAAACAATATTTTGATTATTTGGAGGACCAAACCACATGGCGTGATGTACAGATGGTTGAAAAGGGGGAATCCTACCATCCCGCAGTTGCTGCCGCATCCAT
>JAGYMP010000077.1 GCA_018400565.1 Bacilli bacterium
CTCAAACCTGGACATCGGATGACACCGACGGACATGAGCGGATAAAAATACAATACGGTACGTCCTATGTCTATCCGCTTTCAACGATCGCCGCCCATGTCAGTCAGGTCCCGAACCAGCAGACTTTACGAAACACGCCGCTTGAGACAAGATTTAATACGGCTATGTTTGGCGTTTTGGGATATGAACTTGATTTGTTGAAGTTGACAGCTTTTGAAAAAAAAGTCATTAAACATCAGATTGCCTTTTACAAAAAGCATCGCGATCTATTGCAATGGGGAACTTTTTTCCGTTTGAGAAACCCCTTTGAAGGCAATGACTGTGTGTGGGGCGTCATCGATGAAAAAAAAGAAGAAGCCTTGTTCATGACATATCAAACGTTGTCAAAACCAAATGCGCCAAGGGATGTTTACAAACTCCCGTATGTAAAAGATGAGATGCATTACCGGATTTCCAACCGGACCCAATATCATAATTTAGGCCTGTTCGGTCATCTTATCCGGCATGCCTTGCCGATTCCATTGAATCCAAGCGGCATATTGTTCGGCATCTTGAAAAATCATTATCTTTTTCCTGCCGAACAGGAGAATACATTAATCTCAGGTGATGTGTTGCATTATCACGGGTTTGTTCCCCAACAGCAGTTCATCGGAAGCGGTTATAAGGAAGGAATGCGTCTGATGCCTGATTTCTCATCGCGTGTTTATCATATCGAAGCTGAAGGTGATCGCAGTGCGTAAAACGATGTCCTTAAACAATGATTGGTTGTTCAAACAGGGTCGGATATTATCCCTCGTCGAGAATGATCCAAACACCGAAGATTTCGAGAAGATTCGCATTCCGCATAACATGGTTGATGTTCCTTTGTCCGGGTTCGATCATCACCGGCAGGAAACCATTGGGACTTATGTGAAGGAAATGGATGATATCGAAGTCCCGAAGCATCATGAATTGCATATTAATTTCGGTGGTGTGATGACACGCACGGAAGTTTTTTGGAATGAAAACCAACTCGGTGTTCATGAGGGAGGATACATACCGTTTTCATTTAAAGTGCCAAATGAATTTATCAACGACCACAACAGACTGACCGTGTTTGTGGATGGTCGAGAAATCCCTAATATACCACCGTTCGGCGGTGTTGTGGATTACCTTCCATATTCTGGCATTTATCGTGAAGTCGAACTAGCGGTTTTACCGACACCACACATAAAACATATGAAAATAAAAACAAAAGAGATAAACGAGAAGAAGCATGATAAAATGGTGCTTGAAAGTGAGATTGCCTGTGACATGGCATCGCTTTTCCCGCTTCAAGCCCACATGACGCTTCGTCATGATAACTCCACAGTGATTGAGAAAACATTCACATGCAATCACAATACATGCTCTTTTTCCATGGAGGCAGGGCCGATCGAACGCTGGACCCTCGATCATCCACATTTATATGATCTGACATTGCGGCTTGAAAAGAACGGACAACACATTGATGAGGTCACAAAACGGTTTGGTTTCAGGACCGCACATTTTTCGGAGGACGGTTTTTTTCTCAACGGGGATAAAATCAAGCTTATCGGCTTGACCCGCCATCAAAGTTATCCTTATGTCGGTTATGCGATGCCGTCCTCGATGCAACGACGGGACGCTGACCGATTGAAATACGAACTTGGTTGCAATATCGTGCGAACATCGCATTATATGCAAAGCGATCATTTCATCGATCGATGCGATGAAATCGGATTGCTTGTCTTTGAGGAAATACCCGGATGGCAACATATCGGCGATGAGCATTTTAAATCTCTGACATATGAAAACCTGCGCGTCATGATCGATCATCACTTTAATCATCCGTCCATTGTGCTCTGGGGAGTCCGAATCAACGAGTCTGCAGATGATCATGCCTTTTATGTGAAAACAAACGAACTTGCACACCAACTTGATGATACACGTCAAACCGCAGGTGTTCGCAATTTCGCAGGAAGCGAGCGTTTGGAAGATGTTTACACGATGAATGACTTCTCGCACACCGGAAGCAACGCAGGGTTGATGAAGAAACATCGTGTCACCCAAAAAGATGTACCCTATTTGGTCACGGAACACAACGGCCATATGTTTCCTGTCAAAAAATTCGATCCCGAATCCAAAAGGAAAGAACAAGCGCTGCGTCACGCCAATGTTTTGGAAGCGGCGTTTGCTTATGAAGGTATCGCAGGTGCCATCGGATGGTGCATGCTGCGTGTCGGGGATCAACCGGTCGGTCTGCTCGGCGACCAGGTGCAC
>JAGYMP010000078.1 GCA_018400565.1 Bacilli bacterium
GGTAGCCAGTTGCCGTTGTCTTGTAGACAAGGGCGCTTTTTTATTTCTAAAAGCGTTCGGATGTCGACAAGGCGATGGCATTTTGTTTGTTGGGCCCTATGAAACACACGGAGGTGAAATCATGGACATGATACTCATGAAAAAGCGACTGTTGCTGATGTCTGTTCTTTTGGCGGTGTCATTCATGATGGTTACCTCCGTTACGTTTGCTTGGTTCGTTAACAGGGAAACCCTTGATTTTCAGGCAACGGCCGGATTCGTCGATGTTGAACTGATCGCGTATTATGTGGACGAAGAAGGCTTGCCGATCACGGACAACGAAGGGAACATCGTCGAAGCCGAGGAAGTCGAGATTGAACCGGGTGTGAACAAACCCGGGGTGTATGCGATCAACATCGTTTCGTCCGATTATGACAATTATTTTCGCAATTTCCGTGTCGCGATCCTGATTCACAGCAACGTGGACACCTATGTGCGCATCCATGTCATCGAACAATTGACGGTCACCTACGTCAATGCGGCCGATGTGCCCGTCGAATTGTCCATTCTCAAAGATTATGACATGGCTTTCAACTACAATGAAGCGGATTGGTACGATCGAAGGGAAGAGGATGGTTATATCTATCTCATGGACGAGGGCCGCCGCATCTCTGAGACCGAAGCTCTCTTCATCCCTCTCATCGACACCTGGCCTCGCATGACACCGAGTGAACCCGGCGAACGTCTCTATGGCGATTATCCGCCCGGATATTCGCTTCAGGTCGGGTTTGAAATCGATGCCGTGCAGGCATCCGGAGGTCCCGCGAACAACTGGGATATCGCCTCGCCCCCATGGGGCGGGACATGGTAAAGGAGGACAACCATGGTCCGATTTGACAAAAAACGCCACCGGATTCACAGGATGCTGGTCCTTTTGCTGTTGTCACTGACAGCCTTTTTGGCCGTGGCCCCCTGGACCAATTTCGCCAAAGCAGGAGAGGTTTACACGAATCCCGACGAACAGTATGAATCCGTCTATGACTGGGACGGCACATTGCCCTCCCTTTCAAGCGGTTTTATCGGTTATACGGAGTTCATGGACACCCACGCGGACAATGACGGTTCAATGACGACCGTGACCGATCCCAATAAAACCATCCGCATTGACACCGCGGAGGAATTATACCGTTTTTCGGTTGATGTCTCATTGTCGAACGTCCATCCCGCAACCGAGTATCCCCTAAGCGAGAGCGCAAAAACCCTGATGCTCGGTCTGGATTATGTGCTCGGTGATGATATCGATTACGGAGGCATGGAAGCGAGCGGGTTCATCCCCGTCGGTTATGATTTCCAGTCCTCGACGCAACAAACCTACCAAAAGCGTTTCAGCGGAACCTTTGACGGACGCGGTTTT
>JAGYMP010000079.1 GCA_018400565.1 Bacilli bacterium
TGCCGATATCATCTGATATGGAGAAATTGATCGCCAAAAACGCTTCATTGAGTGACCTTGAAAATCAGGCTGACAGCGAAGGACTCACCACACTCATGGAATCAGGCCTCAAAAAAGTCAAAGAAGGCATCACGACGCTCGAAGAGGTCCTGAAGGTCGCCAGGAAATAAGGGGGGTTTCAACGTGGAACTCAAACATTTCAAATATACGGCGACCACCCCGGCCGGAAAAACGATCAAAGGCCGAATGGAAGCTTTGAACAAAGATGTCTGCAAGCGCTTTTTACATACGAAAAATTATAAAGTCAAAGACATCCACACCTATTCGAATCCATTTGCAAAATTAAGTAACATCACCATCGGATCGTTGCTGAAGAAACAGGACCTCGTGTTCTTTTTGAAACAGCTCTCATCCTTGCTTTCCTCCGGCGTCAATATCTTATCCGCGCTTGAACTCCTCGCACTCCAAAACGAAAGCCGCCACCTCAGAAAACTCTATTTTGAACTCTACCAGCAGGTCTACAACGGTTTTTCATTTTCGAAAGCCCTGCAATCAAAACCAAAAGAGTTTCCGAAGCTTTTGGTTCAAATGGTCGAAATGGGTGAATTGAGCGGGCAACTTCCTAAAATGGTCAAGGACATGGCCGATTACTATGACAAACAAATCAAGATCGCAGCCGGCATCAAAGGTGCCGTGCGCATGCCGATCATTTATCTGATTGCGGCCTTGTTGATCGCAGCCGGGATGCTCGTGTTCGTATTCCCCAACATTTCCACGCTTTTTTCCTCTTTTGAAGACGCGGAGATGCCTCCCATCACACGGTTTTTCATCAATGCCGGTGATTTCACGGCCACTTATGCCGTATGGATTTTCGGGGGGCTTGCCCTCATCGTCGGTGCGATTTATGCGGCATATAAATTATCTGAGGACGTCCGTTACGCAATGAATGTTTTGTGGCTTAAAATACCGATCATGGGTTCACTTATCCAAATGCACAATCAAATCATGATCGCCAATGCATTCGCACAGATGCTTTCAAACGGTGTCAATCCGCTGGTCGCATTAAAAACGACCCGCGCATTCTTGAAAAACCCTGTCTATGCATCCATTATCGAAGAAACGATTGAAAATATCCAGGAAGGATTGCCGTTTTCCAAAGCCTTCGAAGAAAGCAGTTATATCGATCCCATCATGGCAAAGATGATCTCAACCGGCGAGAAAACGAGTGACATTCCCGATTTGATGGAAAATCTGGCGCTTTATTATGACGGCATCACCGATCTCAGGATCGAAAAAATCAAAAACGCACTCCAACCCGCTTTGCTTATCATCGTTTATGCGATTGTCGGCGTGATGATCCTGGCGATCATGTTGCCGATGATATCACTCGGCGGACAAATATAATCCATGTTATTGACAAATGATGTGAATGTGCTAAAATTAAGTAAAGGTTATGAAATCGATAAGATTTTAGGGATATATTAAAATTATCACAAAAATTTGAGAGGGGATAAATTTATGTTAAGAACATTGAGAAACAAAAAAGGCGTCACATTGATCGAATTGTTGGCGGTTGTTATCATCCTGGGCATCATCGCGGCCATTGCCGTGCC
>JAGYMP010000080.1 GCA_018400565.1 Bacilli bacterium
TTTTGGCATGGGCATTCAAGCCGCCACATCGATATTTGTTGTGAATTTGAAGCGAATATTGAAATTGCAAGCAGAATAATGCTTGTATATTTTTAGTCTCCACGAAAAAACATAAAAAAAACGATAATATCCCATCAGAAATATTATCGTTTTCTATTTTGGTTACTTTTTCAGCGCCCTCGCGAAACGCCCTTTTTTTTACGGAAAGAAAAAAATCATAGCTTTTGCATATTGATATCAAATACGTTACAATAAGTGGTGTTTGGAGTGATAAACATGGCAAAACTCGATATCGTGAATGTGACCGTTTCCGTTGAGGATTCGATTATTTTACGTGACATAAATTTAACCATCAAACAGAGTGAGACCCATGCGATCATGGGTCCGAATGCCACCGGTAAATCGACCCTTGCGAAAATCATCATGGGTCATCCCGAATATACAATCGAAGCCGGTGACATCAAAATTGACGGAGAATCCATTTTGGATATGACAGTGGACGAACGCGCCCGCGCCGGTGTGTTTTTGGGGATGCAAAATCCGATCGAAGTGCCCGGCGTGACTAATTTTGATTTCATCAAAGCCGCCGTGCAGGCTAAGATGGGCAAGGAAAATCATCTTTCCGTCGGTAAATTCATATTGCGTTTCGAAGACACCGCAAAAGAATTAAGCATGGGCAAAGGGCTTTCGCACCGTTACCTGAACGTCGGGTTTTCCGGCGGCGAAAAAAAACGCAATGAGATCTTGCAGATGAAACTGCTCAATCCCAAGTTCGCGTTGCTTGATGAAATTGATTCGGGTCTTGACGTGGATGCGCTCAAACAAATCGGTGAAACCGTGTCGTCGATGAAATCACCGACACTCGGTTTGTTGGTCATCACCCATTATCAGCGGTTGCTTGATTACATCATCCCTGATTTCGTCCATGTCATGATTGATGGAACGATTGTCAAGACCGGCGGTCTTGATTTGATTGAAAGAATCGATCGCGAAGGCTATGACTGGGTTAAAAAAGATTATCAGGACGAGTAGGTGATTGTGTGGAATTTCCCGGGTATCTGAGACGACAAAACGATATCGTCGTCATCGATGACAATGAAGTCACGAACACGGCGGCGGCAACTTTCGTCAAACAAACACTGACCATCACAAAAGACATCAAAAACATGCGTATCCTGATTGGCGACCTGACCGCGATGGATCGCATCCGGATCGTCGTGAATGAAGGCGTGCATGTGGGAATGCATGTCTATTTTTTGACAAAACGCCAAAACGATCTCACAATCGCATTTGATTTAAAGCAAGACAGCCGGGTCACAGGTTCTTTTGCCCTTTACAGCATAAACAAAATGAAGAACACGTTGATACGTGATGTCACGTTGGCCGAGAATGCACGCATGGAGATGCAAACAGGCATTTTTATCCACGGGTGCCTGACCATCGACGAAACCGTTGCATTGAACGGCGAAAATGCACAAGTCGCGCTCGGTTTGCTGAATGTGGCCGATGATGCGGATCACATCCGTATGCATCAAATTGTGAGGCACCTGGCACCTCATACCACATCTGACATTGACAACCGTCTTGTCGCATCAGAATCCTCACGCCTTGATTATGTGATCAAAGGCTTGATTAAAAAAGGCATGTATCAATCCGCTTGCCATCAATCATCACGGGGACTTCTTTTGAGCGAAGACGGTGAAATCGCTGCCGATCCCCAGCTCTTGATCGATGAGTATGACGTCGATGCCTCACACGGGTTGGCCGTCGGTCAGATTGACGAAGACCAATTGTTTTATTTGAAAAGCAGGGGGATTGACGATGCCGAGGCAAAGCGTTTGATTGTGATGGGGTATGTGCGTCCGTTTATAACGGCGCTGGACGACGAAAGCATCGAAAACCGCATTAAAAAACGCATCTTGTTTAAAATCAAAGGGGTGGCATCATGAAGGATTATAAATGTGATTTTCCCCAACTGAACGATGATTATGTTTACATCGATTCCGCGGCCACGACATTGACACCGACAACTGTTATTGATGCCATCAATGATTATTACCGCAATTATTCCGTCAACATTCACCGCGGCATGTATAAACAGAGTTACGAAGCAACGGAAATATACGAAAACACGCGCAGGAAAGCAGCCGCTTTCATCGGTGCAAAAACAGAAGAGATCGTTTACACAAGAGGAACCACATCGGCGCTTAATCTTCTGGCACAGCGCTACGGCAACCGTATTTTGAAAAAAGGCGATGACATCGTGGTGTCCGAACTCGCTCATCATTCGTCGTTGTTGCCATGGCAGCACATTGCGGCTGAGACAGGTGCCAATCTGCGCTATGTCCCGCTCGATTCTGAAGGTCGGTTGATCGTTGATAACATCAAAAAGACACTTTCCGATAAGACCAAGATTGTTGCATTGACCCATGTCTCCAATGTGATGGGTTATCTCGCTCCAGTCAAAGAAGTCACGGAACTGGCGCACGCGGTTGGCGCAAAGGTTGTTCTTGACTGCGCACAGGCGGTAAGTCATGTACCTATCGATGTCAAACAGTTGAATGTTGATTTCATGGCTTTCTCTGCTCACAAGATGTTGGGACCGACCGGCATTGGTATTCTATACGGCAAACATAATCTTCTGGAATCGATGGAGCCGCTTGAATACGGCGGCGACATGGTTGATTTCGTCGAAAAGGATCATGCCGTGTGGAAAGATGTGCCACAACGCTTCGAAGCAGGCACGATGCCGATCGCATCGGTGTTTGGTCTGGCCAAAGCAATTGATTACCTTGAAGCCGTCGGACTCGACCATATCCACGACCATATTGTGAAGCTCGCCAAAATGACCATTGACGGCCTTCAATCAATTGAGGATGTCACGATTTACAATGAACACAGTGACAGCGGTATTGTCACATTCAATCTCAAAAATGTGCCCTCACATGATGCATTGTCTTTTTATGCCGAAGAAAATGTTGCATTGCGTGCCGGTCATCACTGCGCGATGCTGGTCGGGAAAAAACTTGGCGTCAATTCGACTCTGCGCGCATCGTTTTATATATACAATGACGAAAAAGACGTCCATCGTTTTCTTGATGTCACCAAACAAGCAGTCGATTATTTTCGCACACTCGGATTTTGAGGAGGTTTTTTCATGGCTGATTTAAGTCACATGTATCGCGAAATCATCATGGAACATTACAAACATCCGCGCAACAAAGGCCTTGTTGACGAGGAAGGTTATAACAAACACCGCATCAAAAATCCTTCCTGCGGTGATGATATCACGATTCAGAGCAAAGTGGAAGACGGCATTGTCAAAGATGTCAGACAGGACGGATCCGGCTGCAGCATCTGTTGTGCATCGGCCTCCGTGTTGACGGAAAAACTAAAAGGGATGGACGTCAGTGAGGCGAAACATTTTGCTGATGCTTATTTGGACCTGGTTGCCGGTAATTCTTATGATGAATCACTGGATTTCGGCGAATCAAAGGTCTTTGAAGGGGTCAGAAAATTTCCTTCCCGTATCAAATGTGCCTCAATCCCCTGGAAGGCGTTCAAAAAAACGATTGAGTAAATGACATAAGAATGTGGTGATTATCAATGAGTGATGAACCAAACAACAAAAACGTCAACGATGTCAAAGACATGTTGGGCGATTATAAATATGGTTTCAAAACGGACGCGGAATCCGTCTTTACGACGGACCGTGGTCTGAGTGAGGCCATTGTCCGTCAGATTTCCGAAAAGAAGAATGAACCTGAATGGATGTTAAAAACGCGTCTTGATGCCCTGGAGACGTTTTTGGCGACGGAAAACCCCACATGGGGGCCCGATCTTTCAGGCATCGATTTCGATGAGATCATTTATTACATCAAATCATCTGACAAAGTCGAACGCGACTGGGAAGATGTGCCCGAGAACATCAAAGAGACATTTTCCAAACTGGGAATCCCCGAAGCCGAACAGAAATACCTGGCCGGTGTCACGACACAGTTTGAATCCGAGGCCGTGTACCATCATTCAATTGAGGAATTGGAAGAACAGGGTGTCATTTTCATGGACACAGACTCTGCGCTTCGCGAACACCCGGATCTCTTCAAAGAATATTTCATGAGTGTCGTCCCTTATGATGACAACAAGTATGCCGCACTCAACACTGCTGTGTGGAGCGGCGGTTCGTTTATCTATGTCCCTAAGGGTGTCAAACTCGATAAACCGCTGCAATCCTATTTCAGAATCAATTCCGAACAGATGGGGCAGTTTGAACGGACCCTCATCATTGTCGAAGACGGGGCATCCCTTGATTATGTCGAAGGATGCACGGCGCCGGTTTATTCGAAGAACTCATTGCATGCCGCCGTTGTGGAGATCATCGTGAAAGACCATGCCCACTGCAGGTATTCGACCGTCCAGAACTGGTCGACGAATATCATCAATCTCGTCACCAAACGATCAGTGGTCGGCGAACACGGTCACATGGAATGGATTGACGGGAACATCGGGTCCGGATTGAACATGAAATACCCGAGTTGCATTTTAAAAGGTGATCATGCAAAAGGCACGACGATCACCATCGCCTTCGCCGGAAAGGGACAATATCAGGATACCGGCACAAAAATGATCCATATCGGCAAACACACCAAAAGCGAAATCATCTCCAAGTCCATCGCCACAAACGGAGGCAAAGTCAATTACCGGGGTCTGGTCTCACAGGAGAAGACGGCCGATGGTGCCAAGAGCCATATCGAATGTGACACGATTTTGGTCGACCGCGAATCGTCCTCTGATACGTTGCCGTCCAACATCGCCAAAAACTTCCACGGTCAAATCGAGCATGAAGCATCGGTTTCAAAGGTGAGCGAAGAACAACTGTTTTACCTTATGAGCCGGGGGTTGTCCGAGCAGGAGGCCACAGAACTCATCGTGATGGGATTCATCGAACCGTTCGCGCGCGAACTGCCCATGGAATATGCCGTCGAACTCAACCATCTCATACGGCTTGAGATGGAAGGGTCCATCGGATAAACCATAAAAGCCCTTGAAAGAGGGTTTTTTTTATTAATACACGCTATTTTTGAAGGATATGTTTTCTTTTTGCATATCTTGTGATAAAATAACCCAAAAGGTGGTGGAAACCATGAAATTGGTGATGGCGATTGTATCGAATGAAGATGCCAGCAAGGTCAATAAGACGTTGATCAAAGAAAACTTCTTTGTGACAAAACTCGCGACGACCGGCGGCTTTTTGATGAGCGGCAACACGACTTTGATCATCGGGGTTCAGGATGAATTGCTCGATAAATGCATCAGAATCATCTCGGAAACCTCAAGACGCCGCAATAAACTGGTGCCCAATGCGATTTCCAGTGAATTCGGCATTTTTTCCTCCACACCCGTTGAAGTGCAGGTCGGTGGGGCGACGATTTTCGTTTTGGACGTTGATCAGTTCATCAAAGCTTAATATGGAAACAAACCTTCGTTTGTTTCTTTTTTTTTGGTGACTCATGATATAATGGTGTTGATGTTTCGGAGGGATTTCCATGAGAAAAATGATCGCTTATCTCACAACGACTGAAAAAACCAAAAATGAAACACTTTCGTTCATCGCCATGCATGAACATCTTTATGCGAGTGAAGTCTCAAGCGGCTTATTAAAGCTTCGTTATGACCATGATGAGATTGACATGGACAGTTTTCGCGAGTTTCACATGTCTGAATTATACAAAGACATCACGGCTTTTACGCACCGGACCTCCGTCAAATTCCCTGACGAAGCTTTTTATGGCCTTTTTGAAGAACTCGATCCCGGCATTTACCATGTGTCCGATGTCATCAGGGAAGTCATTCTCAGAAACAAGAATGATCTGAAGAGCCATTTGCGCAATCATTATTATTCGTTGGTCGGGCACGATGTGATTGATACGGCCCTCGGTTTCATCGATGCCGATTTGAATGCCTCGAAGGCGGCGAAGACCATGTATATGCACAGAAACACCCTCGCTTACAGGCTGGATCGGTTTACGGACAAAACCGACATTGACATCCGGTCCTTTCAGGGCGCAGAGGCCGTCCATTTGCTTTTCAAATACTGATTTTGTGCACTTTGCCTATATGCAAAGTGCCGTTTTTTCGTTATAATGCATATGATGATTAAAATAAGAAATTATTATAGGAGGCAATATGGCTACTTTAACATTCAAAGATTTAGTGAAGGTTTATGACAACGGTGTCGAAGCCGTCACGGATTTTTCGCTCAAGGTCAAAGACAAGGAATTCATCGTATTCGTCGGCCCGTCCGGTTGCGGTAAATCAACGACATTGCGTATGGTTGCCGGTCTGGAAGAGATCACCAAGGGTGAGCTCTACATCGACGACGTGCTGGTCAATGACGTCGCTCCGAAGGACAGAGACATCGCAATGGTGTTCCAATCCTATGCGCTTTATCCGCACATGACGGTGTATGACAACATGGCATTCGGTTTGAAACTGAGAAAAATGCCGAAACAGGAAATCGAAAAACGCGTCAACCGTGCCGCGGATATTTTGGGACTCAGAGCCTATCTTGACAGAAAACCGAAGGCACTGTCCGGCGGTCAGCGTCAAAGGGTTGCACTCGGACGCGCGATTGTCCGCGATGCCAAGGTCTTTTTGATGGATGAACCACTTTCAAACCTCGATGCGAAATTGCGTGTGCAGATGCGCGCCGAATTGATTAAATTGCATGAACGTTTGGAAACAACGACGATTTATGTG
Organism: Bacilli bacterium; assembly: GCA_018400565.1. Lineage (GTDB taxonomy): Bacteria > Bacillota_I > Bacilli_A > Izemoplasmatales > Hujiaoplasmataceae > M55B122. Next base: position 6,760 of record JAGYMP010000080.1, read on the forward strand.
ACGCATGACCAGATTGAGGCCATGACGATGGCATCACGGATCGTTGTCATGAAAGAGGGTTACATCCAACAAATCGGAACCCCGAAAGACATCTATGACAATCCGAACAATATGTTCGTCGGTGGATTCATCGGCACCCCCGCCATGAACTTCCTGCCGGGGATCGTCAAGGATGACGGGTATTTCTACTGCGAGCATCTGAAACTCAAAGTGCCTGAATCCAAACTTAAATTGGCCAAAGACGAAGACTACATCAACGAAGACATCATATTGGGTATCCGGCCCGAAGATATGCATGATGAAAAGGCCGCGCTCAAGGCTTACGATGAATCAAAAGCCAAACTTGACGTGGACGTGGCCGAGCTTCTCGGTTCGGAAACCAACATCCACATCACCGTCGGGGACAACGTCATCATCGCGAAGGTCGATGCACGTGCCGACATCAAGATGGGTGATAAACTCGAAATGGCTTTCAACATGAACAAAGCACATTTCTTTAATCCGGAAACGGAAGAACGGATCACAAAGAAAGTCCGTCTCAAATCATAACAGATATGATCCGCCCTCCATGTGGGGGCGGATTTTTTTTTACTTTCTCAAACGCAGAAGGAATGTGTGTATGGTAGGATAAACCCGGTGGTTTGATGAATATTGATTATATATGCAGAACACATAACGGACAGACCGCAATCATAAGCAATCATCGAATGTATGTCACTGACCACTCGGTGACATACGTGTTGAATCATGTGTTATTGATGAGACTCGCCACAATCGAAGGACGGTTGTCCGCCACGAAAACGTTAACCGGATGGGGACGGAAAATACCTATCTATGTGGATCGAAGCCATGTATTCATGGTTCTTAAGGGACTGAGGTCCGATGAAGCATTGATTGTCAATGTGAAAAATATCGTTTCAATCGAGAAAAAGCATGATGGCAGCGGCATCATTTCTTTTTCGAAAGGCCACGTTCTAGTGTTTGCCTCATGGGCGATTCTTTGTCGGCAATGGAAACGTGCATCAGCGATGATTCAGCTCAATGAAAGACTCGAAAATGCTTTCATGCGAAAAACACGTTGAAAAAGTAGCATTTTTGTCAAATATCCTGTATAATGAATATTGTGATAAACAAAAGAAACGATATCTTTTTGGGAGGAATACCGATGAAGAAAAAAATGATGGAAGATTTGGATGTACGAGGAAAAAAGGTCTTGTGTCGTGTTGATTTCAATGTGCCGATCCAGGACGGTAAAATCACGGATGACAATCGCATCATTCAGGCATTGCCGACGATTCGTTATTTGCTTGAGCAAAATGCGCGGCTCATCCTTTTCAGCCATCTCGGACGCGTGAAAAAAGAAGCGGACAAGAAGGAACTGACATTGAAGCCGGTTGCTGAGAAATTGGCTGAACACCTTAAGAAAGATGTCACTTTTGTACCAAAAACACGCGGCGAAGAGTTGGAAAATAAAATCAATGCCATGAAAGACGGCGAGGTGCTCATGGTCGAAAATACACGGTTTGAGGATCTTGACGGCAAAAAAGAATCCGGCAACGATCCCGAGCTCGGGAAATATTGGGCCGGTCTCGGCGATATGTTCGTCAACGACGCGTTCGGCACTGCACACCGCAGCCATGCATCAAACGTCGGCATCGCCAAAAACATTGAAACAGCCGCCGGCTATTTGATGGAGAGGGAACTCCGCTATATCGGTGGTGCGGTCGACAATCCGACGCATCCGTTTATCGCCATTCTTGGGGGCGCAAAAGTCTCCGATAAAATCGGCGTCATTGAAAATCTGCTAAAAAAAGCCGATAAGATTCTGATTGGCGGCGGCATGGCATATACATTCATGAAATCAATCGGTTATGCCATCGGAACATCGATCGTCGAAGATGACAAACTTGATCTCGCAAAATCGTTGCTTGACAAAGCGGAAGGAAAAATCGTCTTGCCCGTTGATTTGGTCGTGACCAAAGAATTCAAGGCGGATGCCGATTCACGTGTTACGACCTATGAAAACATCGAAGATGATGAAATGGGACTGGACGTGGGTCCGAAAACGATCGATCTGTTTGAAAAAGAACTGAAAGGTGCCAAGACCGTCGTATGGAACGGTCCGCTCGGCGTCTTTGAATTTGAACGTTTTGCCAAAGGGACAGAATCCATCTGTGAGATTTTGGCGAATTTGGATGAAGCGACCACCATCGTCGGCGGGGGCGATTCAGCTGCGGCGGCGATTCAGATGGGCTTTCGCGAGGAATTCACACACATCTCCACAGGCGGCGGTGCATCCCTGCAATATCTTCAAGGCAATGTCCTGCCCGGACTTGAGGCCATCGACGACAAAGAAGTTTAAGTCTCAGACAACTCAATCGTTGCAATGACAGTCTCTGTGATCGCGACGATGATGACCTTTTAAATCAGAAAGAGAGGAAAAGGATATGGAAAAAATAATCACAATCAAAGATACCGCTGGTCTCCACGCCAAATTGGCGGCAAAAGTCGTTCAGACCGCCAGCAAATATGATGTTGAAATCCGCTTGGAATACGATCATGTCACAATCGATGCGAAATCCATTCTTGGTTTGATGAGTTTGGCTGTCCCGAAAGGGAAAAACGTCAAATTGATCGCCGAAGGAAACGATGCCGAGAAGGCCATCGAAGACATAGAGAAGATACTTGGTTGAGGGGATGGGAGTATGAGAAAACCGTTTATTGCAGGAAACTGGAAAATGCATAAAACAAGGGACGAAGCTCTGTACTTTGTCCTCAAGGTATCAAGCGAAGTCCCAAACATGGACAAGGTGGAAACCGCGATTTGTCCGCCCTCACCTTTGTTGCGCGATCTTATCAAGCGACAAGGTGAAAACCTCCGAATCGGCGCACAAAACATGCATTACGAAGAAGAAGGCGCCTTCACCGGTGAGGTTTCACCGTTGTTGCTCAAAAGTTATAATGTGACCCACGTCATCATCGGACACAGTGAACGCCGTAATCTATTCGGCGAAACCGATGAAGATGTCAACCGTAAAATCCACATGGCACTCAAACACGGTCTAAAACCGATCGTATGCATCGGTGAGCATTTGGAAGAACGCGAAAACGGAAAAACCAACGACGTCCTCGAACGTCAGGTCAAAAAAGCGTTTGACGGGGTAAAAAAAGAAGACCTGGAAGATGTCGTCATCGCTTATGAACCGATTTGGGCCATCGGTACCGGTAAGACCGCAACCGCGGATGTTGCCGGGGAAGCCTGCGGATTTATCCGGAGCCTCATCAAAGATCGTTACGGAAGCGATGTTGCCGAAGCCATCCGAATCCAATACGGTGGTTCGGTGAAACCACACAATATCGATGAGTTGCTCGATGAAGAAGATATCGACGGCGCTTTGATCGGCGGGGCATCCCTTGACGCTGATAAATTCATCACCATGGCCAAAGCCGCGCTTAACCATCTATAAAAGATAAAAGGACCTTTCCCAGGGTCCTTTTTTTGAATATAAAAAGACGCTCAGAATGTGAGCGTCTTTTCTTATTATGATTACTTGTTGTAAAGCTCGACGATCAGATTTTCTTT
>JAGYMP010000081.1 GCA_018400565.1 Bacilli bacterium
ATTCATCGAAAAAGCCAGGCTCAACAGGAAAATCATGGGCGGCGGCATGCGGCAGGTCGGTTTTCTGGCCCGCGCCGGCATGGTGGCCATCCGGAAGGGGTCGAAACGCCTGAGGGAAGACCATGACAATGCAACGTACATGGCTGAGTTGTTGGAAACCATCCCCGGTGTGACAATCGACGAAACACAAAGGGACATCAATATGGTGTTTTTCGACATCAAAAACCCCAAAAAGCACGATCTGAAAGATTATCTTTATGACCACGGTATTAAAATAAACGGATACGAAGGATCTTTTCGCTTCGCTACCCATCATGATCTATCAAGAGAAGACATCGACACCGCGTTTGACCGGATAAAGATATTTTTTTCATAGATCGGAAGCAAAAATCCGATAAACAAGGGTTTCAATGCACCTGGATTATGTTATAATAATTAAGGTTTATAGTAGATAGATACATGTAAATCTATGTCACAAGGAGGCTAATCAATGATTTTCCAACGAGCCAAAGGACAAAAATTGGAAGGGCGAAAGTCGATGTCGCGCGACGTTCCCCTGGTGGATTATCAAAATCCCGATGTTGTCTATATCCATCTTTTGCAACAACAGGCAAAATTGAAACCGTTGGTGGAAGTCGGGGACAAGGTGACGGTCGGCCAGCCGGTCGCAATGCGTGAAGGTTTCGGCGCCATGCCGAGACATGCGACCGTGAGCGGCGAGGTCACTGCAATCAAAAAAGCCTGGCATGCATCCGGCCGCATGGTCGATGCCATTGAAATCACCAGCGATCACAAGGATACGTTTCATCCAACCGTGAAAAAAGAGGAGAATCCACAGAATCTTTCAAAAGATCAACTTATTGAAAAGATGATTGACGCCGGATTGTCCGGATTGGGTGGAGCCGGTTTTCCGACATACGTCAAATATCAAACCGACGCACCGATTGATACCGTCATCATCAATGCGGTGGAGTGCGAACCATACATGACCTGCGATTATCACGGCACGATTGAGTTCTCAAAGCGGTTGGTCAAAGGTCTTGGATACATGATGAAAGCCGCGGGCGCCCAACGAGGCGTCATTGCCCTCAAGTCCTACAACGAGGCGATGCGCAAAGCGGTTGAACCGTATTTGGAAGACAATATGGAAATTTTCAAGGTCAAAGACGTTTATCCTTCCGGGTGGGAAAAATACATCGTTGAGCAAGTAACGAATAAAACCTATGACAATCTCCCTTCCGAAGCCGGTGTCATCGTCAATAATTCCGGCACGGCGATTGTCTATTCGGATATGGTCGAGGAGAACATACCCTTGATTCGGCGTGCGCTTACGATCACCGGGGAAAACATCAAGGAACCGAAGAATTTCTTTGTCCGCCTCGGCACAAAGGTTTCCGAATTGATCGAAAAAGCCGGTGGATACATCGAAGGTATGGATCCGGAGGAAACCCATTATATAGCCGGCGGACCGATGACCGGCAATGCGATTCTAATCGATGATCTGATTGTCAATGATACCTTGGGTTCGGTCATCGTAAAACCGAAACCCGAAGAAGAACCCTATCCGGAATGTCTGGGTTGCGGCAAATGTGCGGACGTTTGTCCCGCTTATTTGGCGCCCACGTCCATCTGGCAGGCGTATGAAGCCAAAAACACGGATTTGATCAAAAAACTTAATGCCACGAAATGCATGAACTGCGGGCTT
>JAGYMP010000082.1 GCA_018400565.1 Bacilli bacterium
CACTTTTGCTTCAAAGTCTTGCCCGGAGGTGAGTCATGTATCCCAATATTACAATCGATGAGAAGAAATTAAGAGACAACTGTGATTATCTCTCGCGTTTATGCAATGATCACGGCATTTCTATGCTACCCGTCCTCAAAGCGTTCGCCGGATGTCTCCCGGTGATAAACATCATTGCATCTTGTGGTTTTCCCCGTATTGCGGATTCACGGATTGAAAATCTGAAACGCATGCGTGACCTTTCGCAAAAAAAAGTTCTTTTGCGGCTTCCCATGCCATCGGAAGCCGAAGATGTCGTCCGCTATGCGGACATATCGCTTAATTCCGAACTTAAGACCATTCGTGCTTTGAATGAATTCGCGAAAAAAAACAACATCATACACAAGATTGTGCTGATGTTCGATGTCGGTGATTTAAGAGAAGGGATTTATTATCGTTCGGATTATCTTGGAATGATAAAAAACATATTATCCCTCGAACATATCCATCTTTACGGAATCGGCACCAACCTCACATGTTACGGAGGCTTGATTCCGAGCGAAGCGATCGATTCGCGTCTGGCCTCCATCAAAGAAAAGATCGAAACCACCTTTCCAATCCAACTTGAAATCATCTCAGGAGGCAACTCATCATCCATCCCGTTGTTGCTTAAAGGAAAAATCCATCCCGGCATCAATGAGTTGAGACTCGGGGAATCCATGCTTCTCGGCAGGGAAACGGCTTACGGAACACCAATCAAAAACATGCACCAAGATGTTTTTAGTCTACAGGCAGAATTGATCGAAGTGAAAACCAAACCTTCCTACCCGGATGGTGACATCGGCATGAATTCGTTTGGCGAGAAACCCGCCATCCGTGATGAGGGCTTGATGAAAAGAGGCCTCCTTGCCATCGGAAAACAAGATGTGAATCTTAACCATTTAACGCCGTTGGAAGATGTAAGGATCATCGGCGGCAGCAGCGATCATCTGATTGTTGATCTGAAGGATCAAGACTATGAAGTGGGGGATCACCTCAGTTTTTCAGTCAATTATCCCGCTTTGGTACATCTCATGAACTCAGAGTATGTGCATAAGCCCATAAAAAAATAGCTGCCGGGCAG
>JAGYMP010000083.1 GCA_018400565.1 Bacilli bacterium
CCGTCATGAAAAAAGCCATTGACACCGGGCTTAACCAAGAAGGTTACTTACCAGGTGTGTTGAAAGTCAGACGCAAAGCAAAAGCCATCTACAACAACCACGACACCCATGTCGATTCACAGCTTCGTCTGATCAGTGCCTATGCTTATGCCGTCGGTGAAATCAACGCCTCGGGCGGAAAAGTCGTCACCGCCCCCACGTGCGGGGCGAGCGGTGTGCTTCCCGCTGTTCTTTATTACTTGTACGATCAGGAAAAATACCCTGAACATGACATCATCAATGTCATGGCCACCGCCGGGATCATCGGCAATGTCGTCCGTGCAAACGGATCGATCAGCGGTGCGGAAGCCGGATGCCAGGCCGAAATCGGCACAGCCTGTTCCATGGCCGCTGCGGCATACGCGGATTTGAAGACAAACGACCTTGACATCATCGATTACGCGGCGGAAATCGCCTTGGAGCACCATCTCGGGCTGACCTGCGATCCCGTCGAAGGTTATGTGCAGATCCCCTGTATCGAACGCAACGCCGTAGGGGCCCACCGGGCCATCAATGCCGGAGAACTCGCCCAATTCTTACCGAGCACACAGATGATTTCCTTTGACACGGTCGTTGACGCGATGCTTGACACGGGCAGGGACCTCCATGATGCCTACAGAGAAACAAGCGGCGGCGGGCTGGCCAAGAAATTCAAAAAGTGAATCATCCATCAAAAAAAGGACATCAGGGGATGCCCTTTTTAAAATCGTTCCTCATGCCTGTCATCCGTTAAGAACACGGGCAAAACACGTGATCGTATCATCACGGATGACGGTATCAAAGGTCGTTGGGCCGATTGTTGTGAACTTCCCGTTTCTCTCAATTAAAAAGTGATATTTGACCATGTCCCGATCGACGGGAAGCTGGTTGTCACGGCATACCGTGTAATCAACATGATCCGCAATTTTTAAGAGATCATAGATGATGGCGGAAGCCGTCGGATAACGACCTGCCCCCTGTCCAAAAAAAGACATCGTCTTGTGGTACATACCTTCAAGGGCAACCATGTTCATTTCCTCATCCACAGAAGCAAACCGTTGATTCTGATTGATAATCACGGGAGCGACATGAATCATCAGTCGGTCTTTCTCTTTTATGGCCGCTGCCAGATAGCGTATCATCTTCCCTTGGTTTTTCACATAGTCGTAAAACGCTTGACTCAGATGGCCGAGGGGCACACGAATGATGTCTTTTTCATTGACGTTTGTGTGAAAAGCGATGGTTGATAAGATACCGATTTTACGCATCGCATCATAGCCGTCCATGTCATCGGCAGAACCGGTTTCAATGTATCCGTTTTTTTCGGCCAGTTTATACGCACAATCAAAAACCATCCCATCACGGAAAATCTTTGACAAAATAAAATTGGTCGAACCGTTGAGGATTCCTTCGATTTTTGTGATGTGATTGTACTTTGCGATCGTGTTCAGAGGATCTAAAAGTGACATGGCCGCACACACACTCGCCTCATAACGAAACATCAAACCCCGCTTTTCAGCAAGCTTGCTCAACTCATCAAAATGTGCGAACACCACGGCTTTGTTGGCGGTGATGACGTGTTTGTCATGCAAAAACGCGCGTTTGATATAATCATAAGCGACATCAATCCCGCCGATCGTCTCGATCACGACATCGACTGTATCATCGTTGACAATATGATCGATTGATTCGGCAAATGGTGCATCCTCCCGATGTTTATCAGGGTTTTTCACCAACACATGTTTGATGTTGTATGCCGGAAAATCGTTTCGGATGATGTCATAAACTCCTTTTCCGACTGTGCCGAGTCCAAGCAATGCAATGTTCATGGCACTTCTCCCCTTTCATGATATCATGTTGATTATACCACGCCTCACCTCTGCTGAGCAAGGTATCCCGTGTCCTTTCATATCATGTTTTCCAATAAAAAAAAGCCGAATGAAATCCGACTTTTTTCATGATATCATTGTCTTAGACGCTGACGATGTTGGATGCCTGGGGTCCTTTGGGACCTTCGGTGATGTCAAACGTCACTTCGTCGCCTTCATCAAGCGATTTGAAACCGTCTTGTTGGATTTCGGAAAAATGTGCAAACACATCATTTCCGTCTTCGCCCGTGATGAAGCCATAGCCTTTTTCAGCATTGAACCATTTCACTTTGCCTTGCATGTTCGTTACCTCCTCGTTCTTTATTCGATGTCCATAGCCGTTTAACGATAATTGAGGTAACATAGTTAACAAAATTATATTCAACGTTTATCTGATCAAATTCTATGATACACCATTTTCAGGAAAACACAAGTGAAATCACTCGTTTTTATTGTTTTTCTTTCATTTGTTTGAAACATACCGCACAAAAAAAAGGAATCTCCGCTGAGAAGCGGAGATTCCAAGGAGATTAATCATAGCGATGTGATCAACCGAGCGTCAGTTGATACACACATGTGTTCGCAAGCGTGATCAACGTGAAAAACACAGTTGTGAAAAATACACCTGCCCAGATGTGTCCGGTTTTCATCGCAAACCGTCTTAAAATGATACCGGCAATCACAAGTGTCGGCACCAAACCCATCGCCAAAATACCGCTGAGCGAAAAACCAGGGAAGGCTGCGACGCCTGTTTTATAAAGTGTAAAGTATTGGTAAATCAAAAACAGAACGACAGGTGCCGCCAACAAGAAGGCCGCCAACAGATCGCCGAGCCAGCCTTTGATCTTCCGTGTGTTCACGAAAATCGCGACACCGGCAGCGAAGAAATAGATGAAAAGAAGCGGCATGTATTTGAGTGCGGCCCCAAATTGCTGGGAGTTGAAGATTTTGATCGCATACGTGTAAAAACGGAAATCCGTCAGGAACACCCATTCGACGATCCCCACAAGCAAAATCAAAGAGAATGCCAACACAAGCGCAACCAAAAATCCGGCAATGATCTGTCCGGCGGATGCTTTCAACCCGTAAGTATTCTCATCGTTACCCTCACCCGCGGTAAACATCGGTGTCGTGGTAAAAACAATCAATAACAACAACAATCCGGCTGACATCGCCCAGTACACGATCGTGTTCACTGACGGTGCGCTCCAATAGACGACATCCGTGATGATGTCGGTATGTGTGAGAAGCCAGCGATAAGCAAGTGCCACGAAGACAATCAAAAGTGCTCCCGTGGTAACACGTCTTGCTTTTTTGACCATGCCGTTATCTTTGACGATGGCCATAATCCACACGGCAAGTGTCACAAAGCCCGCAGCCCCAATGACATAATACATGAAATCAGCCAACGGCGTAAGTTCCATGCGGTCCATGAAGTAAGGCAGGAAATAAGCCCCGAGCAATGTTGCGACCATGATAATCAGGAACTTGAGTCCCTTTGCAGATCCGGTCGTCTGTGGTTCGACATCGGTCTCTTCAGTCACCGCATCGGTTTCTTCGTCCTTCTTCGTCATGTTGAAGACGGGAAGTTTGATTAAAAGAGCAAATCCGGCGAACATCATGCCGACAAGCGCAAGCAATCCAATCAAAGTAAATCCTTCCTTAAGCCACCATGTCTGTCCGGTCTTGCCGGTTGTGATGCCATGGTCTTCCAAATCGCCTAAGTCATACAGGTTAAACTGATACTCAAAAGCTTCTTCGAAGAATTCAATCGTGTCGGCGCCGGTTTTAAGTGACCAGGTTTGTTGCGGATGCGTCTCATCCGGAGTGTAAATGACGCGCTGCCCGCCGTCCATGGTGTAATAGACTCCGGCTTTGGCGGTTCCTTCGTCATCACGTCCAAGAAATTTGAGTCCGACTTCATCCTCGGTGTAATCCTTGTAGATGACACTGCCAACGGGATCGGCACTATTGTCATAGAAAAACTGATCCCAGTGTGCGGCAATGACACCCGCAGAACGCGGTCCAAAAAATGAATAGGGATCATCGAAGCCGTAAATATAACGGAAGTCCGCACCGACCGGTAACGCGGCGGCAATCTTGCGGTATCCGTTCGTCGCTGCGTCTATCTCATCAAAGATGACGGCATATTCCGATGAGTATCCGCCCATTGAATGGCCGCTGACACCAATCATGCCGTTGCCCGCGTCATCCTTGAGCACGAAATCCTAGTCATACATGTATTGCACAGCATCATAAACCGCATTGACATAAAAACTGAATGCCGACGGCGTCTCCCAGGTCGAATCCCCGTGGTCATACATGTCGAACGCCAACACGACATAACCGCGTCTTGAAAGTTCGATCCCGGCGATTTCCTGCATCTCGGCATTGTTGAGATACCCGTGCGTCGTTACGATCGCCGGAGCGGGATTGTCTGCATCAACATCCCTCGGACGGTATAAATAACCGCTTAATTCACCCCGTTCGGTCTCAAAACTCACTTTGTCGACATCAACGGAAAAAAATGAGTTTTGTACCAAGGTCGCCGCGAAACTGCTCACAACAACCACCACAAAAAGAACAATCAGCCATTTCAAAGGTTTTGACAATGATTTCAATATACTCTCCTCCTTTTTTTGTTTGAACAAAAATGAATTGTCAAACCATATAAAAAACCGCAAGCAAAAACATCCTGGTCCCATGATATTTTCCTCGCGGTCTCTATCGCATCTTAAGTTTTCATCGTTTATTATTTTAGCACGGTTTTACAACGCATGTCAACAGGATGTGCAAAAAAAAGTCATTATTTATTCACGCTTGCCTTTGACTTCACCGGTTTTGTCAATATGACATCAACACCTGTGTCACAGACATCCTCGATCACGACATCTCCGATCTCAAGCGGTTCATCCACGGTAACGTTGTTGATGGCATCCATCACATCGAAGATCTTACCCTTGGGAACCGCCTCTTTTGTCTTGCAGCTGATGCGGGGACGCTCGGGAAACACGGTTTTCACTGTCGAGGTCACGATGCGTTTTGGATCATGCATTTCTTCTTCGACGTATTTTTTCCCGCGGATACATCCGTAACCTTCGATTGTCCCCTCATCGTCGACGGTGATATGGCATCCGCGCGGACAGACGATGCAGATGAATTCCTTCTTCATGATGATACCTCCAAATCAACGGTCAAATCACCGGTTCCCGTCACTTCATCAAGCGGGAATTCAAACATCGTCATCTCGGCCGGCAAGACAAAAGTCAGTCGTTTCTCAAAAACGGCTGCTTCTTTTCCGTCCTGACGGATGATGAGTTTGGCTTTTTCGATCTCTTGTTTTGAACGAAGGGCCACGACAGGCATTTCTTTCTTCAAATTCAGATCGAGCCGCTGAGGTGTCACATATCCGACATGGTTGCCGGACTTGAGATGAATCTCTTTTTTTGCTTCGCCGGATCGGTCCAACGAGGCACTCGCCGCCAATCCCGCCCGCTCACTTTCCTTGGTGACTTTGTCGACCAGATCATGGACCTGCAGGGCATTCCCCGCAACAAAAAGACCGGGAACGCTTGTTTCATATGCCTGGTTGATGCTCACGCTATTCGTGAGCGGATCGATATCCACGTCCAAATCCTCAATCAACGTCACTTCCGGAATCAATCCGACCGCCAGCAACAACACATCGACGTCAAAGGTTTTTTCACTTCCTCCTATCGGCTTGAAATCATCATCGACTTTTTGCACGATGATTTGTTTCAGGTTGTTGTTATCATCGGCGATGATGTCCGTCACGGTGTGGGAGAGATAAAGGGGGATGTCAAAATCATGCAGACATTGCACGATGTTGCGGTTAAGTCCGTTCGAATACGGCAAAATCTCCGCGACCCCCAACACTTCGGCACCCTCAAGACGCATGCGTCTTGCCATGATGAGTCCGATATCGCCGCTTCCGAGCACGAAAGCTTTCTTGCCCGGCATGAGGCCATTGATGTTGATGTAGCGTTGGGCAATCCCTGCGGTGAGCACACCGCTCGGACGATCGCCGGGAATTTGGATGGCACCACGGGTCTTTTCATAACATCCCGTCGTCATGATGATCACTTTGGACTCATATTCAACAATGCCTTCTTCTTTTGACGAGGTGATCACCGTAAACACATCGTCATGTTTTTTTATCCCGGTCACCGTGGTATTCACCCGGTAATCAATACCCGCTTCCAAAAAGCGTTCGATATAAATATCGGCATACTCCGGTCCGGTGTATTCTTCATCGAAGACCTCAAGACCGAACCCGTTATGGATGCATTGTCCGAGAATCCCGCCGAGTTCATCTTCACGTTCAACCAAAAAGACATCACGGTCTTCTTCATGGGCTTTGAGTGCTGCGGCCAGACCGCCGGCCCCGCCGCCGATCACAATGATGTCTTTCATGATCGCACCTTCTTCGTGAACCCTTTGAACAGTTTTGAATCCTTGGTGTCATAGTTGACATCAAGGGGAGAGATACCTTTTTCACGGACAATCAGTTGGATGATTTCCTCTTCGCAATACCCGCCCTGGCATCTCCCCGCACCGGCACGCGTGCGTTTTTTGATGCCTTTGATGGTATCTGAACCGAGCGGACCGTGGATCGCATCAACGATTTCTCTCTCGGTGATGTGTTCGCATTTGCAGGTGATGTTACCATAGCGGTCATCGCTGTCGATCAGGCGTTTTTGTTCATCACGTGTTAAATCCTTGAAGGCTTTTTTTACGGTTCGGTTCGGATCGAATGACGGATTTTCTTCATAGGAGGCATCGATATCAATGATCTCATGCAAAAGATATTCCGCAATCGCGGGTGCGGCTGTGAGACCGGGTGAATCAATCCCTCCGAGATAATAAAAATGCGGGTGATGTTTTGATGCTTTGATGTAAAAATCATGACCATCGATGGAGGAACGCATCCCCGCGAACGAACGGATGATCCGGTGATAAGGGATATGGTCCGATAAATCCTTTGCATGTTGTCTAACGTAAGCCATGCCTTGTTGCGTCGTTTTCGCATGCACCCGCTCATCGATATATTCACTGCTCGGTCCGAGCAAAATCTCACCGTGCACCTGCGGTGTCAATAAAACGCCTTTGCCTTTGTCCGTGGGCAGAGGATAAATCACATGGTTGACAAAACCCTTCTCTTTGCGGTCGATGACAAAATATTCGCCTTTTCGCGGTGTCACATTGAACGGCGGTTTTTCCAGGAAACTGCCGATCTTATCTGCCATGATGCCGGCGGCATTGATGATGTGTCTGCTTTTAATGGTCGTTTCATGGTTGACTTCGATTAAAAAACCATCATCGATTGCATCGATGTCAGTCACTTCTGCGTTCTTTTTGAATGTGACACCATTATCAAGCGCATTTTCCATGGCTCTGAACACAACTTCCCAGGGATAAATCACCTTTGTGGTCGGCAGACTCAACACTTG
>JAGYMP010000084.1 GCA_018400565.1 Bacilli bacterium
CGCTTTTAATGCCTAAAACAGAGTTTCCGATGCGAGGGAATCTGGGCAAAAAAGAACCTGGCATCCAAAAGGCCTGGGAAGACAAAGAATTATATGAGAATGTATTGAAGAAGAATGAAAGCAAGCCGCTTTATGTTTTGCATGACGGTCCTCCTTATGCAAACGGATCGATTCACTCCGGCACGGCATTGAACAAGGTTCTCAAAGATTTTGTTGTGCGTTACAAAAACATGGCCGGGTTCAAAGCACCCTATATCCCGGGATGGGACACCCATGGTCTCCCGATTGAAAATTCGTTGTCAAAAAGCAAGCATGTCGATCGCAAGAGCATGACGATTCCTGAATTCCGTGAACGCTGCAAATCGTACGCACTTGAACAAATCGACGTGCAAAAGAAACAATTCAGACGGTTGGGTGTGTTGGGTCAATGGGATGAGCCGTATCTGACACTCAATCAAAAATACGAAGCCGCCCAAGTTCGCATGTTTGGTGAAATGGTCGCAAAAGGACTTATTTATAAGGGTTTAAAACCCGTCTATTGGTCACCCTCGAGTGAATCGGCTCTTGCGGAAGCGGAGATTGAATACCACGATGTCACATCACCCTCGATTTATGTGGCGATGCCGATCAAAAAAACCAAAGGAATCGTGCCGAAAAACACCGAATTGTTGATTTGGACGACCACGCCATGGACCATTCCCGCGAACATGGCCATCGCCGTCGGCCATGATTTGGAATACGCGTTGGTCAAGACGGACAAAAACCGTCTGCTTCTGATGGCACGCGATTTGGTCGACAAACTTAAAGATTTCCTTGGATATGAGAAATTCGACGTGCAACGCACCATGTTCGGCTGGGAGCTTGAAGGGCTCACTTACATCCATCCACTTTACAATCGTGAGTCACCGGTCATTTTGGGTGAGCACGTAACGGTTGAAGAAGGAACCGGTCTTGTTCACACGGCCCCCGGACACGGTGAAGAAGACTTTGTGGTTGGAAAGAAATATGATCTTGAGGTCTTTTGCCCGGTCGATTCCAAAGGATTCATGACCGACGATGCCGGTGAACGCTTCGCTGGTTTGTTTGTCGATGATTGCAACAAAGAAGTCATCAAAGCTTTGGAAGAGAAAGATGTCCTGCTTAAGGTAAATGAGATTACCCATAGTTATCCGCATGACTGGCGGACAAAGAAGCCTGTCATTTTTCGCGCGACCCCGCAATGGTTTGCTTCCATCGAAGATTTGAAAGACGACATCCTAAAGGAAATCCAGAGCGTGAAATGGTATCCTTCATGGGGTGAAGTACGACTTTCAAACATGATTAAAGATCGTGATTCCTGGTGCATTTCCCGTCAAAGGACCTGGGGCGTTCCGATTCCGGCATTTTATACTGAAAAAGGAACAGCTTTCCTTGATAAGGACGTCATCGATCACATCGCAGACATTTTTGAAGAGGAAGGCACAAATGCCTGGTTTGAAAAATCTGCGGAAGAGTTATTGCCAGAAGGGTTCACGCATCCAGATTCACCCAACGGTATTTTCGAGAAAGAAACGGATATCATGGATGTATGGTTTGATTCCGGATCAAGCCACCACGGTGCACTGATCGAACTTGGCCAACCCTATCCTGCCGACCTTTACCTGGAAGGATCCGATCAGTACCGCGGATGGTTCAATTCCAGTATGATCACGGGGGTTGCGACCAAAGGGGAGTCCCCCTATAAAACGCTGGTCTCCCATGGTTTCGTGTTGGACGGTGAGGGCCGCAAAATGTCGAAATCAATGGGCAATGTCGTCGACCCGAATAAAATCATCGATCGTCTTGGCGCCGATATTTTCCGGATGTGGGTTGCGAGCGTGGATTACCAATCAGATGTCCGGTTATCCGATCATCTGATCAAACAGGTATCGGAATCCTACCGAAAGATTCGCAACACCGTAAAATTCATACTCGGAAACCTGAATGATTTTAATCATAATCAAGACCGCGTTCCTTATGACAATCTTGGCGAAGTCGATCGTTACATCATGCAAAAAGCAAATCGTCTGGTCAAGGAATCGCTTCATGCGTATGACACGTTTAGTTTCGATGACGTCTATAGAAAAACGACCTATTTTGTGACGATCCTTTCATCGTTCTATTTGGATTATGCCAAGGATATCCTATATATCGAAGCAAAGGAAAATCACGCGCGACGCGCAGTCCAAACAACCTTGTATGATGTGTTGAACATGGTGTTGAAATTACTTGCGCCGATTATCCCGCACACAACATCGGAAGCTTACTCATATATCCCCAACAAAGAAACAAGTGACGTTTATCTTACGGATATGCCAAAAAGCAATCCGGTCGATGAAAACCTGTTAGACAAGTATGATCGGTTCATGGACGTCAGGGAAGAAGTGTTGAAAGCCCTTGAAACCGCACGAAACAACAAGGTGATCGGAAAAAGCCTAAATGCCCATGTCGTCTTGTTCCCAAAAACTGACACCCTTGAGTTGTTGCAATCGATTGAAGCCGATTTAGCGCAATTGTTCATTGTCTCAAAACTCGAATTAAGAGACGAGGGATTCGGTGCCATCAAAGGCGAAACGATGTCAATCGATGTTTTGCCTGCAGAAGGTATCAAGTGTGAACGGTGTTGGCGTGTCGTCGATCACGTCCACGAAGAAGACGGATTGTGCGAACGCTGTCATGAAGTGGTCAACAATCTTGAATGAAATTGACAATAAAAACATATCTTTGTATAATATGGTTGCATGAAAGAAATTGAAAAAAGGAGTGTTATGTCATGGAAATCAATAAATTGATCGATCACACGTATCTTAAAGCATTTGGCACCAAAGAAGAAATTGACACACTCATCAGAGAAGCAAAAGAACACGATTTCAAAAGCGTTTGTGTCAATCCCGTTCATGCGGCTTATTGTGCGGATGAATTATCGGATACCGATGTATTGGTTTGTACGGTCATCGGCTTCCCGCTCGGCGCAAACACCACCGAAGTCAAAGTCTATGAAACCTTGAACGCACTGCAAAACGGTGCCGATGAAATAGACATGGTCGCAAATATCGGCAAAATCAAAGAACATGATTATGATTATATTTTGGATGAAGTCAACCAGGTCAAATCCGCATGCAAAGATCACACGCTGAAAGTCATCATTGAAACATGCTATCTCACCGATGGAGAAATCTCTGAAGTAAGTGACACCATCGGCGAATCACATGCCGATTTCATTAAAACATCGACTGGTTTCGGCACCGCAGGAGCAAAGGTCGAGCATGTTAAAGTGATGAGTGAACACGGTAACGGAAAGCAAATCAAAGCCGCCGGCGGCGTCAGAACTCCTGAAGACGTGCAAGCCATGGTTGATGCCGGCGCGTCCAGGATCGGCACGAGCCGGGGCGTTTCTTTGGTGAGTGACAAGCATTCCGGAGATGGGGGATATTGATGGATATTTTACAAGAACGCATTATCGACAAATCAGATGATGCCATCCATTTGTTCAGCCCCATACGGTTGATTGTGACGACGGTGATTTATGCATTGATTGTTATCGCACTCTTTTTGATCTTCAACGTCGATATGCTGGATGTATGGATGTATGTCATCGTGATCGCCGTAGCCTTTTTGTACAGCGCATTCAATGAATATCTGAATATCAAACGGTCCAAGAATGTCCTTGTGCATCAATACCGCTATTCCGTCGATAACCATCCGGATATGACGCTTTACATCCCGATGCTGCATATACAGGAAGACAAACCATATGTCCAGGTGAAACGGGCCGGTCTGTATGTGCGGGAAGGAAAGCTTTTCTTGGAGGCCTTCGAACAAAAAGGACTTTCCAATAAGCCAAAAAATTCTATTTCAATCCGACTCGGCACCGATTTCAACATTTTATCACGCACGTATGACACCGTGAAGGGACTTCATGTGTTCAAAGCGAAATTGTTGGACACCGAATATACGTTCGCATTGGTTGACGAGCCGGAAATGATTGCTTATTTTGAGGACATCCCCAAAGAGGACAACGCAACAGAAGAAATCACGAACGAAAAGAAAGAAGGTTAAATATATGGCAACTCCGCATATCGAAGCAAAAAAAGATGAAATCGCAAAAACGGTTTTGATGCCGGGGGACCCCCTTCGCGCGAAATTTATCGCCGATACCTATTTGGAAGATGTGAAGCAATTCAACCACATCCGGAATATGTTTGGCTATACCGGTACGTATAACGGAAAAAGAATCTCCGTGATGGGTTCGGGCATGGGTATGCCCTCTATCGGTATTTATTCTTATGAATTATTTAAGTTTTATGACGTCGATCGGATTGTGAGGATTGGTTCGGCGGGTGCATATGCACCAGAACTTGACCTTTATGATACCATAATCGTCGATGATGCATGGTCAGAATCCTCGTATGCGAAAACGCAAAACGATTCCGAGAGTCCGGTCATGAAAGCATCGAATGATTTGACCGAACGCTTAGCCGATATCGCAGATAAACTGGATATACCCGTGATCCGCGGAAGGATTCATTCCAGTGATGTTTTTTATCGCGAAGATGAGAGTGTGCATGAAGAGTATTATCATAAACATAAATGTCTCGCGGTTGAGATGGAATCGTTTGCTTTATTCCACAACGCCAATGTTTTGGGCAAGCAAGCGGCCTGTTTATTGACCATTTCCGATTCCTTTACCAAAAATACGGCAACCACACCGGAGGAGCGACAGACGGCCTTTACCAACATGATGAAAATTGCGCTTGAATTGGCCGAATGAGTAAATCCCGGTAAATGGGGGATACAATGCAACCGAACCATATACACGTCAACGGAATGGATATTTATCTGGTTCCGACCGATAAATTCAAAACGATTGGCATCACATTCAATTTTATCGCAAAACATGACCCGGAAACGATTAATTTCCGGGCTCTTTTGCCTAAAGTGTTAATCGGTGCGACCAAACATTACCCAACGAAGGAATCATTGCAAAAACAACTTGACGCATATTACGGAACATCGCTGTCTGTATATGGCACGAAAGCCGGCTTCCATCATATCATGGGTTTTTATGTTGATTTTGTCAATGATCGTTTTGTGCCCGGTGGTGAATCGCTGACGGAAGATGTCATCGGTTTGCTGGCTGAAATTATCTTTGCCCCGCGTTTGTATGGGGGCACCTTCAAGAAATCCCTTGTTAACAATGAAAAACGGTTGCTTGAAGAGAACCTCGAAGATCTGTATCACGATAAGACGTCCTATGCCTTTGAACGATTCAAACATGAGATGTTCCCAAACGAGATATTCCGTCATTCCCCAAGAGGCATGCCGGGTGATTTTCAAACGATAACCCCGCATGCATTATATGATTATTATCAGGATATGTTAAAACATGATGGTGCGTCGTGTTGGGTCGTCGGTGATTTCAACCCCCGGCAGATGCTGGATCGTCTAAAAAGCCATTTTCGTTTTCCTGAACGCAAACATGGTTATCGTTGGTTGGACACCGAGAAAAAAACGATCAAAAAACCTCGATTCATCTCTGAGGACAATGCTGTCCGCCAGGCAAGATTGAACATCGGTTTCAGGACGGAAATCCGCATGGATCATGCATTGTACCCCGCGATGCTGATCGCGAACATGTATCTCGGCGGTGATGAACATTCATTGTTGTTCAATGAAATACGCGAAAAAGAGAAATTATCATATTACATTGATTCCATGTATTTCGCAAACAAAGGTCTGTTTGCGATTTTAGCGGGAGTCGATAATCAAAAAAGCGAAAAAACAATCAAAAAAATATTGTCCGTGATTGAACATGTCGTTGACGGTGATATTGATGATTCGCTTTTCCGGGATGCGAAAAAGCACGTCATACGCAAACTCCGCCATCGCACGGATTCACTCCGGGGATTACGTATACAACATCAATGGGCATGGCGTTTGAATGGCTATTTTTACGAACCTGAATCTTCTATCAAACGCATACAAAACGTTGATGAACATCAGTTCATCAAAGCGCTGCGCACATTAAAACTTGATACGGTTTATACCCTAAAAGGGGTTGAATAAGAATGGCACAACGCGATTTATCCGCTTATGGCGAAACCATCCACAAGCATGTTTTACCATCCGGACTCAAAGTCGTATTGCATAAAAAAAACGGCTTTGTCGGAAAAACCGCATCAATTGTCATACCCTATGGGTCAATTCACCGAGCATTTCATACCGATGATGACAAAGGAACAATCCGGACACCCAAGGGAACAGCGCATTTTATTGAACATATGATCTTTGAGAACGACAATCAAGACATCATGGCTTCATTCAGAACGATCGGTGCCTCAATCAATGCCTATACATCGTCGGATGAAACCGTGTATTACCTTAATACCGAGAATATCCTTCCGGCTGTCAACAAACTTATGGATATTGTCTTCTTTCCCGAGTTCTCCGACAAAGAAGTCGCAAAGGAAGTTGACATCATCGCTAATGAGATTACCATGCATGATGACGATGTTGATAATACCCTTCACTTGGCGATGAGGGAAGCCATGTTTTATAAACATCCGATCAAAGATCCCGTGCTTGGAACCAAATCATCCATCAAAAAAATTGATGCACTGACATTGCGTGCCATCCATCGCTCTTTTTATCATCCCGCCCGTGCGACACTCCTTGTAAGCGGTGATATTGATGAGGATAGCTTCATGGATGCATTGCGTGAACATCCGATTGCAACCAAAAAGAAGAAAGATATCTTTCGCGGCACCATCGATTATTTGGAAAGTTCTGAGGTTAAAACGCCTGAGATCGACCATGAAGCTGACATAAAAACCCATAAAATCCGTATTGGTGTCAAGTTGGGTTATTCCAACAAAATGGATATGGCTGATGCAAAAATGACAGAATATGAGTATTTGTTTTTATTGGATAATTATTTTGGCGAGACGTCGCTTAACTATCATATTCTCTCACAAAAAGGGTTAATTAATGATTCCTTTGCCTTTGATGCGACCGTCAGTGACACATATGGATATCTGAGTCTTGTGGCCGACACAAAGAAGCCCAGACGTCTGTTCGAACAACTGAAAAACATGCTCGATGATATCTCGTCTTATACAATTGATAAAGAACGCTTCAACATACTCAAACAAAAAACAATCGGTCAGTTTATCCGAATTTTCAACAGCGTTCAATCCGCTAACCATTTTTTGGCGGACCATGTCATAGCAAATATTGATGTGTTTGACCTGATTGACAGACTGAACGCGATGAAAGCAGAGGATTTGAAACATCATTTGTCATCCTTTAAACCTTCATCGAGGGTTTATGTCCATTTTCATGATTAACCCCTTTTTTGTTAGGGGTTTTCTTTTTGAAAATGATTGAAAGTGATATAATGGATATAGGTGATCTTCATGAAACCGACAACTTCCGCATTTATAACAAGTGCGACAAAACCAGATGAATTTCCCAAACCACGCCTTCCGGAAGTGGTTATCGCCGGTAGGAGTAACGTCGGGAAATCAACATTTATCAATGCTGTATTGAATCGAAAAAAATTAGCACGAACATCGCAGAAACCCGGTAAAACACGACTTCTTAATTTTTTTCTTGTGAACGACACATTTTATTTTGTTGATGTTCCCGGTTATGGTTTTGCACATGCCTCCAAGCAAACGATTATGTCATTTAAGACGATGATTGAGACGTATCTCGA
The DNA here is from genome assembly GCA_018400565.1 of Bacilli bacterium. Taxonomy (GTDB): domain Bacteria; phylum Bacillota_I; class Bacilli_A; order Izemoplasmatales; family Hujiaoplasmataceae; genus M55B122. Next base: position 7,736 of record JAGYMP010000084.1, read on the forward strand.
AGAAAGCGGCCATATCCGCGGAGCAGTTTTATTGCTTGATGTCAGAAGAATTCCAAACGATGACGATCACTTGATGATGGATTATTTTCATAGCAGGGGAATACCCGTGTTGTTCGTCCTGACGAAGGCCGATAAACCGTCACGGAATAAATTAGCTGTCCAGCAGCGAAAGATCAGACAGCAACTTGAATTTTATCCTGAAGATGCATGTTTTACTTTCTCTGCTGTATCACGGCAAAACAAAGAAGCCATTTTGGATGTCATCACCCAATGGGTCGGTGTGAGTAATGGTTAAAACGTATTATGATGGTATAGCCCAAGATTATGAACGGCTGGTCAAGAGCCAAGACGATCGGAAACAATTCCCTTACGATGGCTACAAACATATTTTACGCACGGTTGCTGAAGAGATGATGACCATCTCCAGCGACGATGAGTCAATTAAACATATTCTTGATGCAGGCATCGGAACCGGTTATTTGTATGAGTTTTATCCCACCAACCAAAGCGAGATCACCGGTATCGATCTATCACCGAACATGCTTGATCTGGCACGAAAGCGCGTTCCGAAAGGGCTTTTTTTGGAGGCGAACATCAACAATGGGTTGCCCGATTGCATCACAAGAAAACAATACGATGTGATTGTTTCCACTTACATGTGCGAACATCTCAACCACACCCATTTGATGCGGTTCATCGAACGTGTTCTCCCGCTGTTGAAACCGTTTGGCAAACTATTGATCGCCGGACCGATCTTTTATGATTTTACGACAAAAAAATCATTCCAGAGGGAGTATTACACGGAACCCGGCCTGTCTCTTTACTTCCATGTGTATGAGAGCATTGTGTCAGACGCCCCGAATCATTTATCATTTAGTTTTATGCAGATTAAGCCTCATGCCGGTGTCATCATGGTCCAGAAAAGTTATGAATATGCTTTACAAATGGAAGAGTCTTTGATAGAATACAATAGAAATACAGTGAAGTGGAAGAGTAGTCAATCACGGAAAAAAGAGAGTGGGCGGAAGGTGAAAGCCCATCAAAACGATTGATGAATGTCGCCATGGAGTAGAATCGGTGAAGTTATTCGTCAACTGATTCCGTTGGTCCGCGTTAAGGAAAAGAGCCGACAAATGTCGGAAACTAAGGTGGTACCGCGATTTAATCGCCCTTTTCGGGGCGGTTTTTTTATGAGGGGGGCAATTGCTATGCCGCAAGAAGATTATATCGTCTATCTCAGAAAGATGGTCGGTAACAAGAAAATCATATTAAACGCCACAGCAGTCATTATTACGAATGAGAAGAATGAAGTTCTTCTTGAGAAACGTTCGGATAATAAAAAATGGGGGTTGCCGGGTGGT
>JAGYMP010000085.1 GCA_018400565.1 Bacilli bacterium
GTCGATTGAATCGATGACACCGACCTGACCCGCAAAAGCACCGGCGGAAAGTTTGACTTTGTCTCCGACTTGGGCATTGAGGCGTTGAGCCTGTAAAAGACCGCACTTCTTGAGAATCGGATTGATTTCGTCCGCCGACATCGGTACGGGCTTCGTCCCGCCGCCGGATGAACCAAGAAATCCGGTGACACCGGGGGTATTCCTGACCACGAACCATGAATCGTCGGTCACGATCATTTCAATGAACACATAACCCGGAAACATCTTGACGTTTTTCTCTTTTTTTGTGCCGTCGGATTTTTTTTCGACTTTGACTTCCTCCGGGATCATGACCTCAAAGATGAGATCTTCCATTTCCATGGTCTCGATCCGACGTTTGATGTTTTCCTTCACGGAATTCTCGTATCCCGAATATGTTTGGACAATGTACCAGCGTCTCTTGCTTTCGTTCTCGGTTGTCGCCATTTAGCCCACCATCATCAGAGACTGTACAGCCATTCGAAAATGGGGTCGAATATGAACCCGTACAGAGCGAAGACGAGCATCAGGAAAACCAAAAAGGAGAATACACGCGCCGAATTCGTTCCCAATTGCAGGATGGTCGGCCAGGACACCTTTCTCATTTCTTTGAAACTCGGACGCAGAAACGGAATCGACAGATAAACAATGACCAATACCGCGATAAGAATCAAAAACGATCCGGTCAGAATCCGTTTCAATGTCGTGTTGAAGAAGAAATCAACAAAACCGATGCCGGAATTACCCAAAACGGCCGCTAAATCGACACTGCCGAATTGGCCGTAGACAATATAGATGCCGTATAGCAACAGAATCGGCGATAAAATCGCAAGCAACCAGTTTTCGAATGTATATTCCTTCTTGAGTATCTCCATCACACGGCCCGAACGTTCTTCGAGTTTTTTTGCGAATGAGGGCTTCTCGTAAGGTTGTTTGTTTCCCTTTTTATTATCCTTTTTCATTGATGATTCCTCCTACTTGCTTTCTTTGTGAAGCGTATGTTTTTTGCACTTTTTGCAATATTTCTTCGCCTCAAAACGTTTCGTACGGTCGGAAGAACGTTTGATTTCGTAATTGCGCGATAAACATTCCGTGCAAATCAAAACAGCTTTATCTTTCATGTTACCATCTCTCTCGCTTTATTAAATGTATCAAAAAAACCCCTAAATGTCAAGGAATACATCACGCCAAATGCTTTTTGATTTTCTTTTTCATGCGTTCAATCGCATTATAGACTTTTTTTACGCCGCATCCTTCCGTGTCGGCAATCTCAGACGGTTTCATTTTATCAACCACGCGTCGGTTGAACACCCTTTTTTCAAATGTCGAAAGCCGGTTGTACGCCCGGTTCATCTCCGAACGCCGATAACGATACCCCTCTTCCCTGAGTATCATCCTCTCGGACAGCAGCCGTTCGCTTTCGGACGCAATTTGTTTTTGCCTCGATTTCTTCTTCATGATCGTGATGAGACGCCGTTCATAATTCATCTCGAAATAACGTGTGAATGTTTTCTTATAAACGGGATCGTATGACTTAAGCGATTTATGAAGGACCATCAGACCTTCCTGAAACAGATCGTCATACATGTAACCGAGGTTATATTTGCCGATTTTTTTCGCAATCATGTATTTGTATTTATCAACCATGAAAGCAAAGGCTTCTTCATTGCCCGCATTGACGAGGTTGATAATCTCAAAATCATTGTAATTGCGGAATATCAGGATTGGCTCATCCTTTCTTGCGCATGATCTCAAACAAAATTATACCCGTGCTTACCGAGGCGTTCAGGCTGTTGGTGTTCCCTTTCATCGGGATTTTGACGGAATAATCGACAGTTTCCCCGACGAGCCTTGACATCCCTTTGCCCTCTGAGCCGATGACGACCAGCAGCGGCCGGTCGACAAATATATCCGTATGGGGCTTGTCTGCCTCAAGTGATGTGCCGACCGCCCAGAATCCTTTTTCCTTCAATGCATCGATCGTGTTTCTTAGGTTGGTGACAATCACGACATCGATGTGTTCGATCGCACCGGCGGACACTTTGACCACGGTCGGTGTGACTTTCACGCTGGCATGTTTTTTGATGATGATCGCCCTGACCCCTGCGGCTTCAGCCGTACGGATGATCGCTCCGAAATTATGGGGATCGGTGATCCCGTCCAACATCAAACACACCGGGTTGTCTGTCAAATCAATGTCACCGAGGACATCGTCGAGCTTTTTGGTCGCATACTCCGTGACATAAGCGATGACGCCTTGTGTGTGTTCTTTTTGGTGAGACTGAAACGTGCGTTTTGGCTGAATCTCAAAAGAATGGCCCTTCTGCGTGCAGATATCGATGATATCTCTGTTGGTGTTTTCCATGATGATGACTCTTTTGATTTCATGTCCGTGTCGCAAAGCCTCGATGACGGGATTTCTTCCGTAAATAACCATGTTTGCCCCTCGCATTCATCATTGTATCATTTTTTTTCGGTCCCTTGGTTTGAAAAAACCGCAGATATATCGAACATTATGACATCTGCTCATCAATGGCGGAAAAAGCGGTGTTTGTCAGTTTCTTTATCCGTTCGTTTTTACCGTCAAGGTAAAGATAACCGATCAGGGCCTCAAAACCCGTTGCCCTCGCATAGGTGTCCGCACCGGCATTTTTTGGTTTATGGGTCGCATTCTGGTTGCGGCCCCGCTTGATGATTCGTCTCTCATGACGATCGAGCATGTCCGACAATGCTTTCAGCGCCGTTGACTGACCGACGGCACTTGTGTATTGGATTGCGTTTTCATGCAGATCGTTGACTTTTGTATACCCCTTGTCCAGAAGATGTTCCCGCACATGCAACTCATAGACGGCATCGCCGATGTATGCCAGGGTCAGTCCGTTGTACATGATCATCCGAGTATCCCTTTCTCCATCAGTTGGACCCGGATGGCATCAGCTTTCTCATAATCTTCATTCTTTCTTGCCTCTTTCCAGGATGCATACAGTTTTTTGTCTTCGTCTTTCAGTTCGACGGGAGGGATTTTGAGACCCAAAACATCCAGCATCGTTTCAAAGACAACGAGAATAGCGTTCCAGACATCATTGGCATCTTTCCTTCTGAGCATCTGGTTGGTATGTTTGACAATACCCTGCAATGCGGTGATCGCGTTCGGTGTGTTGAAATCATTGGCCAGCGCATCTTCGAAATCATCAAGATATGTATTGGCTTCTTCGTCGGAAGATTCACTCAGCTGAAGCATTTCGCCTTCCAGCAGGATTTTGAATTTCAATTTGCGATAGGCGTTTTCAATGCGTTCCCATTCCGTGTTGAACGCATCCAAGGCATCATCCGAGAAATTGATCGGTGCCCGATAATGGGATGATAGCAACAACAACCGAAACGGCATCCGTTCCCCGGGC
>JAGYMP010000086.1 GCA_018400565.1 Bacilli bacterium
TCATCATCGTGTGTCTTTTTTTGATTGTCCTTGACATAGGGTCCACATTATATCAAGCGAGAACTTTTTTCATGAATGCATTTACGGTGTGAAAACGGAAACAATGCCCCATATTGCGGCCACTAGGACGGACAAAAACATGCCGATGGCCAGAATCGTGATAATGATTTTGCCTGTTTTACTTTTTGTGGGGTTATACGTTTTGATTTCTTTTTTTGCTTCTTTGTTACTTTTTGCCATTTAGCTCAACTCCATACGTTATAGTTCGTACCTTTCATATTATATAGTATTTTACCGGAAAAATAAAGGAAAAAAGGCCATTAATCGTATTTTCGCAAATAATCGATGACTTCCTGTGTGATATCGTTCGGTGTCGATGCTCCGGCAGTTACTGTTACTGTCTGTTTGTTTTTTAGCAAATTGGGATTGATCTCATCGGCGGATTCGATTAAATACGTGGGCGTATTGGTTTCTTCGATGCTGATTTTCATTAAATTATTGGAATTATTGCTGCGTCGGTCACCAACGACGAAACAAAGATCCGCGTCAACGTTTTGAAGGATGACAGCTTCTTGGCGCATGCGTGTCGAAGAGCAGATTTCATCGGCAATTTCAATTTTGTTGAACCGTCGTCTTAACACATCAAAGATAGCTGCGATGTCAGTTTTGCTGAATGTCGTCTGGTTGGTGACGAAGATATGCCCTTCTGCATCAACTTTTTTTGCATCATGAACAGATTCGATCAGTTTAATCGTATCATCAATGCCGAGAACCGCTTCCGTTTCCGGATGATGCTTTTTGCCGATAAAAAGGATCTCGTGCCCTTGTTTAAGATTGTTTTTGATCAAACGATGGGTTTTGTAGACATCTTTGCAGGTGGCATCGACCACAGTGAGCCCCTTTTTTTTTGCTTTTTCAAACACGGCTTCGCTTGCCCCGTGTGCGGTGATGATGACTGTGCCGGCTTTAATGCCATCAAGCAGCTCCAGTCGTGTCTTCTTTGGATCATCCAAGGATCTCACGCCAAGCTTATTAATATAATCGATGACATGCTTGTTATGAACGATCATTCCCAAAACTGTGACGGGCCGTGGATAGGACGGATCGTTCACAATCGCTTTGACGCTTCGGATTGCACGAACGACACCGGGACAAAACCCACGGGGTCGGATCGGTATGATTTTCAAAAGGATCACCTCTATTGTTTTACATCAAACAAATATTATTATATAATAGATACAGTCTTTTTACAAAGCACTTGAATTAAGAATGTTTAACAAAAAAGTGCACATGGATCGAAAGAGCATGAAAGAAAGGATAAACAAACACTATGTTGAAGATTGGTTCACATGTATCATTAAAAGGTAAAAAACAGTTTTTGGGCAGTGTAGAGGAAGCCTTGTCATATGATGCCAACAGCTTGATGATTTACACAGGCGCTCCTCAAAACACACGCAGAAAATCTACGGAGAGAATGCGTATCGATGACGCGAAGGAGAAGATGCACGAAGAGGATTTTGATGACGATAACATCATTGTGCATGCCCCTTATATCGTCAACTTGGCAAATCCAAAAAAAGAAAAACGCGATTTTGCGGTCGATTTTTTAATTGAAGAAGTCAACCGTTCATCCAAGCTTGGAAGCAAGACAATCGTTCTGCATCCCGGTTCCCATCTGAAACAGGGACCAATAAAAGGCGCCGAGTTGATTGCCGAGGGTGTCAATCGAATTCTTGAGGGAACAAAAAGCAAAGCCGTTCGCATCGCTTTGGAAGGCATGACGGGAAAAGG
>JAGYMP010000087.1 GCA_018400565.1 Bacilli bacterium
ATGTGCTCACGGGTCTGGGGCATGGCGCCGTCTGCTGCTGAGACAACCAAAATCGCGCCGTCCATCTGGGCTGCACCTGTGATCATGTTTTTGACATAGTCAGCATGTCCCGGGCAGTCAACATGTGCATAGTGACGGCTTTCGGTCGAGTATTCGATATGTGCGGTGTTAATCGTGATGCCCCTTGCTTTCTCCTCGGGGGCTTTGTCGATGGCATCGTAATCAGTCATATCCGCGAAGCCTTTTTTGTTCAAAACTTTTGTGATGGCCGCGGTCAGGGTTGTTTTCCCGTGATCCACGTGTCCGATCGTGCCAATATTGACATGAGTTTTCGAACGATCAAATTTTTCTTTAGCCATTTTCTTCAATCTCCTTTTTCGAAAATAATGTTGTTTGTGGTTTCGTATCTCATATTTCATTTTATAACAAGTTGTAAAATAATGCAATAGCTAAGCAGGCAAACACCCAAAAATTATCCGTTTGTTCAGTTGTTACGCCCTTCAATGATGTCTTCGGCGATAGATTTCGGGCATTGTGCGTAATGCGAGAATTGCATGGTATGTGTGGCCCGGCCCTGTGTGTTCGATCGAAGCGAGGTCGCAAAACCGAACATTTCGGAGAGCGGAACCTTTGCGCTGACCTTCTGAGCATTGCCGTGCGGTTCCTGTTTCTCGATGTGACCGCGGCGGCTCGTCAGATCGCCGATCACATTCCCGATGTAATCATCGGGTGTGACGACATCGACGGACATCATCGGCTCAAGCAACGTCGGCGCGCATTTTACCTTGGCCTGTCTCAAGGCCATCGATGCGGTGATCTTGAAGGCCATCTCCGAAGAGTCGACCTCATGATAAGAGCCGTCAAACAATGTCGCTTTGATGTCTAAAAGCGGATATCCGGCGATGACTCCGCCGGCCATCGCTTCCTGAAGGCCTTTGTCGACGACCGGGATGTACTCCCTCGGAACGGATCCGCCGACAACCTTGTCGATGAATTCATAGCCTTCACCGGGATTCGGTTCAAACCGGATTTTGACGTGGCCGTATTGGCCGCGTCCGCCCGATTGTCTGATGAACTTCCCTTCGCACTCAGCTTCCCTCGTGAACGTTTCACGATAGGAGACCTGCGGATTACCGACGGTGGCTTCGACTTTGAATTCCCGTTTCAGCCGGTCGACGATGATCTCAAGGTGGAGTTCCCCCATACCGGCGATGATCGTCTGTGACGTCTCCTCGTCGGTGTAGGTTCTGAACGTGGGATCCTCCTCGGCTAATTTCGAAAGGGCGATGCCCATCTTCTCCTGGTCTTTTTTTGTCTTCGGTTCGATCGCGACCGATATGACGGGTTCGGGGAATTTCATCGATTCCAGGATCACATGCGTCTTCTCCGAACAGAGCGTGTCGCCGGTCACGGTGTCTTTGAAACCGACCGCGGCTGCGATATCGCCGGCGTAGACCTCATCGATTTCCGTGCGGCTGTTCGCATGCATCTGCAGGATGCGCCCCAAACGTTCTTTTTTGCCTTTGGTGGCATTCATGATGTACGATCCTTTTTTGGCCACTCCGGAATAAACCCGGAAGAACGTCAGCCGTCCCACATAAGGATCGGTCATGACTTTGAAGGCCAGTGCGACAAATTCATTGTCATCTTCGTTCTTCACGACGACCTGGTCGCCGTTTCTGTCAATGCCGCGGATCTGCCTGACCTCGATCGGTGAAGGCAGATAATCAATGACGGCATGAAGCAGCATTTTGACACCTTTGTTTTTAAAGGCCGATCCGCACATGATCGGGAAAAATTCCACGGAAAGCGTTGCTTTGCGGATCGCTTTTTTCAACATGCCGGCGGGAATCTCCTCGCCTTCGATGAACGCCATCATCAGTTCCTCATCGAAATCGGCGACGGCTTCAATCAAGACTTCCCGACGCATATCTGCTTCGTCCTTCAATTTGTCGGGTATGTCGATTTCGGTCATGATTTCATCCTGTGATCCGTCAAAAGTATATGCTCTCATGCTGACGAGATCGATGATGCCCTTAAAATCGTCTTCGGCGCCGATCGGCCACTGGATGGCCTCGGCTTTTGCGCCCAAACGATTGTGGATCGTATCGACGGTGTGAGAAAAATCGGCACCGGTCTTGTCCATTTTATTGGCAAACACCAATCTGGGAACCATGTATTCATCGGCCTGACGCCACACGGTTTCGGTTTGGGGTTCAACGCCCGCCTGTGCATCGAGCACGGTCACGGCTCCGTCCAAAACACGCAGGGATCTGGATACTTCGACTGTGAAGTCGACATGGCCGGGGGTGTCGATGATGTTGACGCGATGCCCTTTCCAAAAAGCGGTCGTCGCGGCTGCGGTGATGGTGATGCCCCGTTCCTGTTCTTGTTCCATCCAGTCCATTTGGCTGGCGCCGTCATGGGTCTCACCCATTTTATGG
>JAGYMP010000088.1 GCA_018400565.1 Bacilli bacterium
AAAATTGCCCGGCTTGGCGTTTTTTGCGACAAGCGGTGCGTTGATGACGATTTTGTCAACATCGGTGTTTAAACGTGTTTTTTCAATGATTTCGTACATGCGATCGCCCCTGTGTGTGTCGTATCCGTTTGGTTTATCAAAAAGAACGTTTTATGAAAAAAACAGAATATCCTCATCACTATCCATTATAGCAAAAAGTCATGTATATGGGAAACCGTTTTTACCATCAAAGAATGAACGGTCAGGAAAGCGAAGTCTGCTGATTTCATCGTGATGCCGGAATCCTTTGAAGAATATTGCAGGCAAAGTCAAATCACCAGTTGAAATCCATGACAAAAAGCACTATAATGAAGTTACGTCACACATTTTTTACACGTGAAAGGGGATAGACATGATACAGATACTGAAGCACTATTCTTTTGGTGACGATGTCGAAGACATCGAAGCATTCGGTAACGGCAACATCAACAAAACCTATCTTGCCACGACGACATCGGGCGAGAAATATATATTACAGCAAATCAACACACATGTCTTCAAAAAGCCCAAAGACGTGATGAAAAATATCGAATTGGTGACGAACCACATCCGCAATGTGCACCGCAAGAACGGACTTGATTCGGATAATGCCGTGCTCAATATCGTCCCCACGACAAAAGGGACGTCCTACGTTAAACTCGCTGACAATTATTGGCGCGTCTATGGTTATGTGTATCATTCGACGACCTATGAGACCACCAACGATCCCGTGTTGTTCAAACAAGTCGGCATCGCCATCGGCGCGTTTCAGAAATTCTTGCATGATTTCGATCCCAAAAAACTTGCCGTTACCATCCCCGATTTCCATAACACACCCAAACGTTACCGCGATTTTGAGAAGATCGTCGAGAAAGACCCCGAAAAGCGGGTGATCGATGTTTATGGCGACATCAAATTCCTTCTTGACCGCAAAAAAGGGTTGTCAAAAATAACCGATGCGTTGGATAACGATGAGATCCCGGTCCGCGTCACACACAATGACACCAAGTTGAACAATGTCATGATTGACAAGACCACGAAGGAAGCA
>JAGYMP010000089.1 GCA_018400565.1 Bacilli bacterium
GTGATTTCAAAATAGATTTGATTGCCGAAATATGTGATTCCCAGCAGAATCACGACAAAGACGAGAGGAAAAATAAGCGGTTTAAATTTTGAATAATCCATGGTTATCACCTGTTTCATGCCAATCATCATTATACCTGATTTGTATGTTTTGCACAACGGTTTTTTTCTTCCTTCGGCTTGTAATCCCGTCTTGTTTTCTTAGGGTTCTTGTGTTAAAATCATTTTAAGGCGTGTCAATAGGGGGAACAAAAATGTTCGGACACAGAAGAGACGGAAAAAAAATCAAAACCATCGACCCGCTCATGAAGATCATCCCACACATTATGAGGGAACGGAATGATGCGATGGTGATGATGAAATATGATATTGATTGTGATAGCATGGACAACTTCATTTTTGAGAAACGGAAACAAGAATCAATCCGCTTCACATACATGCACATTCTGGTAGCGAGCATGGTCCGTGTTTTTGCGAAGCGGCCTAAACTCAACCGCTTCATCATGAATGGGCGTATTTTCAAACGCAACTCCATCCAAATTGCCTTCACGATGAAAAAGAAACTGATTGACGCTGCCGAGGAAACGACCGTGAAGATGACATTTGACGGAACCGAAAGCATTTATGACATCAAAGACAAAATTGACGAAGAAATCAAAAAAAACAGCGGCATGTCCTCAGAAAACGAGACAGACCGTGTCGCAAAAGCGTTGACATGGACACCGAATCTGTTAATCAAATTCAGCGTCGGACTTTTCAAATGGCTTGACAAACACGGAATGCTTCCCAAGAAGTTATTGCGGGTGAGTCCGTTTCACACATCGCTTTTTCTGACCAACATGAAATCCATCAAGATGAATTATGTTTTTCACCATATTTATAATTTCGGTACCGCATCCGTTTTTATGTCAATGGGGAAAGAACGGTATCTTCCCGTGGTGAAGGATCATGACGAGGGATCCATCGGCATCAAAAAGAACATGGAAGCGGGCATTGTCGTGGATGAACGCATATGCGATGGCCTTTATTACGGAAACTCGCTCAGATTGTTCAAGCAGTTCATGGAAGATCCATCCCTGTTGGATGAAAGACTTGAAGAGAAAGTTGAAGATATACGATAAAAAAATCCGCTTGTGTGATATGATACCTTTAAAGCAGACACTATAAAAAAAGAAAGTA
>JAGYMP010000090.1 GCA_018400565.1 Bacilli bacterium
ATCAAAAATGAGTACAAAGAAAAAATCAGCGATCTCAGAAAAGAAAAACGTCAATCAATACGCTCACTCAAAGCGGACATCAAGGATCGCAAGAAGACGGTTGAACCTGATTACGACATCATGAAAAAAATGCAGATGATTTTCCAGGATCCGATCGCTTCGCTGGATCCGCGCATGACCGTCAAAGAAATTATTGCAGAAGGTCTGCGGATCGCCGGTATCAAGAAAGAGAAGGTCGTCAACCAAAAAGTGTATGATGCGCTTGAGACCGTCGGGCTCTTACCCGAGCACGCCAGCCGTTATCCCCATGAATTCAGTGGTGGCCAGCGTCAGAGGATCGGCATCGCCCGTGCGCTTATCAATGCGCCGGAATTGATTATCGCCGATGAACCGATCAGTGCGCTTGACGTATCCATTCAGGCACAGGTCATCAATTTGTTGAATGACCTCAGAAAAGAATACGGCATCACGATTATGTTCATTGCCCACGATCTGTCTGTCATCAAGTATTTCTCAGACCGAATCGCCGTCATGTATTACGGCAATCTCGTGGAACTCGGGGACTCGGATGAATTATTCAAGAACCCGTTGCATCCCTACACAAAATCTTTGCTTTCGGCCGTTCCCCTTCCCGATCCATATTACGAGAAACGACGGACACGTCATGCTTATGATCCAAGCACGCATGATTATTCAGAACAGTCGCCGAAATTACATGAAATCACAGAGGATCACTTTGTGCTGGCAAACGAAGCAGAACTCGAACAATATAAAAAAGAGTTGACTTAACATTGAAACTGTTATTCAGAACATTGCTCACACTTTTCATCAGCACCGCAGCCATTGCGGTGCTGATTTTAATCGCATTTAACGCTACCTATAGTGAACAAAACATTTTGGACGCCGGTTTCATCGTTGGAATCATTGTGTTTTTTGCGGGGGTTATCATTGAATCCAGGATGCTTAAGGTATTTCGCGGATTCGGCTTCTTGGTACGGCGGCTTCTTTTTAACCGTTATCATGAAGTATCGTATTTTGATTATTATCAAGAACAAGAGGAAAAAGCGAGAAAAAATAGAAAGCCGGGCATGCATTATTTGCTGGCGGGGCTGCTTATCATTGTGATAGTCACCGTATACGCTTATATGCTTTATTGATCTTCCCATAAAAAAAAAACAGAGATGCTGTCGTCATGCATTTCTGTTTTTTTCTTTGCGTTCAATTATTTGCGGCCGAGGCCGACTTTGCGTTTGGCTTTCCTGACTTTTTTGAAGGCGATATTTTGCGCGTATTCCCTGCCTTTATCTAAGATGTCCTGCAGGGTGTCGGATTTGATGAGTTTATGGTATCTTTCCTGAAGCGGTAAGAGTTCGGCGACGATCACTTCGGCCAAATCCTCTTTTAGATCCTTGTAGGTCTTGTCTTCATACATGTCCAGGATGGTTTCGATTTTCTCTTCTCTGATGCCAGCGTAAATATTAAGAAGGTTGGCGATGCCCGGTTGTTTTACCGGATCATAAGCAATCTTACGGTAAGAATCCGTCACGGCGGATCGGACTTTTTTCCTGATTTGTTTTTCGTTGTCAAAAAGTGTGATGCAGCCTTTGTCGGAATCCTCAGATTTGCTCATTTTTTTGGTCGGGTTTTGCAAATCCATGATTCTGGCCCCGACTTTTGGGATGATCGGTTCGGGTATTTTGAAAAAATCATGGTAGTAATGGTTGAAGCGTTCGGCGATGTCGCGTGTGAGTTCGAGATGTTGTTTTTGGTCATCGCCGACAGGAACATAATCGGCGTCATAAAGCAAAATGTCCGCGGCCATAAGCGCCGGGTATGTGAACAATGATGAAATGATGTTTTGGTTTTGTTTGGATGACTTGTCTTTGTATTGTGTCATCCGTTCCAATTCACCCATGTATGTGTTCGATTGCAAAAGATACCCAAGCTCAGCGTGTTCTTTGACTTCCGATTGGATAAAGAGTGTCGTTTTTTCCGGGTCGAGTCCCGCGGCCAGATACATGGCGGCGACATCGAGCGTGTGCTTTCTGAGTTTGTGCGGGATTTGACGCGATGTCAAAGCGTGCAAATCGGCGATGAACAAGAAAAATTCCGTATCCTCCATATCCTCCTGGAGGCGGACGAAGCGTTTGATCGCGCCAATTAAGTTGCCGAGTGTGAGACTGCCTGTCGGTTTGATGCCGGATACGATGCGTGTCATGATAAAATGTCCTCCTTTTCAAAGAAAAATCGTCCCCGAAAGGACGATTGGGATCGTGCCACCTTTTATGTGTGGAATGTCCTTAACGCGGACGACGGACGTGATTGGCGTCACTCCCCGGTACCATTTTGACGCCTTCCTTCCCGCTTTCAGCCTACGCGGGATCTCTTTCATTGAAGGTGTCTACTCCTGCCGGTTCATCATTTGTCTATATTATAGCATCACTCATTGTTTAAGACAAGTTCCAATTCATCGACAAGTTCTTCCATGCGGTCAATGACGGCCTGAAATGCTTGTTTGTCTGTGAGATCGACGCCGGCGTCCTTGAGTTGATTGACGGGATAATCGCTTCCGCCTGAGCGGAGGAGATTGATGTAGTCATCAAAGGCGTTCTTTTTTTCCTCTTTGACGTTCTCATAGATTTTCAGGGATGCGGCAAAACTTGTTGCATATTGATAGACATAAAACGGGGTGTAAAACAGATGCGGGATGTATGCCCACACGTATTCTTTGACCTCTTCGGCGGTGATGTCGATGTCATAAAATTCTTTGTAGAGGTTAATCATGATGTCACTCAAAGCATCTTCGGTGATCGGTTGGTTGTTTTCAATCAACATATGGGCTTCAAGCTCATAAATCGCGAATAAGGTCTGACGGAAGAAAGTCCCCATGATATCATCAATCGCCCGTTGCAATAAAGCGATTTTTTCCTTCTTGGCGGCTTCGTCCGAATGGATGAAATAATCAAGGAGGTTGTGCTCATTGAAGGTTGAAGCGACTTCGGCGACGAAAATCGTGTAATTTTGCAGCGAAGAGGGCTGGCTTTCCGCCGCATACATCGAATGCATCGAATGGCCGGATTCATGCGCGACCGTGAACACGTCGGCAAGTGTCTTTGAATAATTGAGCAAAATGAACGGGTGCAGATCGGGCATTGATGATGAATAAGCGCCCGTGCGTTTGCCGGGTTGTTCATAGACATCGACGAACCCTTTTTTTAAGACGTCGTTTGCTTTTGTTCGAAAATGATCCGGAAAATGGTTGATTGATTCAAAGAAGAGGTCTCTTGCTTCATCAAAGTCGTATTCCTTGTCGGTTTCGACCAAATTCAAAAAGCGGTCGTACGTGTGATGCGTTTCAAGACCAAGTGTTTCTTTGCGTAATCTCAGGTATTTTTTCACGGAGTCTGTGTTGTTCCGTGCAACGTCGGTGAGATTTGTGTATACATCGGTCGGAATGTTGTTGCCGAAAAGATAACTTTCAAGGCATGATGCATAGTTCCTGTTTTTCATGCGGGCATAATCGGCTTCCAGCACGGATTTATAGATTGAGGCATACGTGTTTTTGTGATCCGCATAGTAATCAAAGACAGCTTCAAAAATATCCTTCCGTTCTTTGGGGGAATTTGATTTTTGTATATGCGCACGATAGTTGCTGTTGGTGATGGTGACGATGTCACCGGAATCGAGCATGACATCGGTGCCTTCGACATCAGCCACGGAAAGTGAACCGTAAAGATCTCTTCCGGATGATGCGAGTTGGCTGTAATTGGCAATCAATGATTCGCTTTTGTCGTCGAGGATGTGTTCCTGGCGTCGGAAGAGTTTTTTCAGGTTAAAGCGGAATTCCTCGAGATCTTCATTTTTGTCGATGAATTCGAATACTTTTTCTTTGCCCAAGGCGATGAGTTCGGGTTCTTCAAAGGCCGTGGCCTGTCCCAGTTTTGAGAACGCGATCTGCACTTTTTGCAATTGGCTTGCGTTTTTTGTGTCTTTTTTGTTCAAATCGCTTTTCAGGGATGCGTATTGATAAACCCTGAGACCGGTTTTCTGAATTTCTTTTTTCAAGAGGAAATACTCGCGGAACGACGATTCATCACCTAATTTTCCTTTGAATGATGTGAGATTGTCAATGATGGACAGTGTTTTTTCATAAGCTTCGTCAAATGTTTTTTGGGTGGGAAAAAGATAAGTAAGATCCCATTTCATTGTTTTTACCTCCAAATGAATTGATTGTCACTATTATACCATCAATCGGAAAAAATGTAACGTTTTTGAGTTTTTTGTGATACAATGGTGTACTTATGTGATGTATGGTATAATAAGAATGAAAGAGTAGGTGATTGCAATGATTACTTTATACACAAGTTCATCATGTTCCTCCTGCCGCAAAGCAAAGAAATGGCTTGAGGAAAACAATATTCCTTTTAAGGAAAAAAACATCATCGGTATCCGGTTGACACGCGATGATATTATCAAGATGCTTCAATATTCCGAAAATGGATTTGATGACATTATATCGACACGCTCGAAAGTTTTCAAAACAACAGATTTGAATACTGATGACATGCAGTTCGGGGAACTTGCCGATTACATCATCGATAACCCCACCATTTTGAAACGTCCGATTATCATCAATGACAAAATCATGCAAACAGGATACAATTCTGATGAGATCCGTGCGTTCATCCCGCGGCGTTTCAGGGATGAGATCATGTGTCAGGAATGTGATGATAACTGTGAATACACACGTTGTCTCGAAGCTGCGTTGAAAAAGAACTGAAAATAAGTCGCATTAATGTTAAGGAGGGGCTCCCTCCTTTTCTACATGCATTGAAAACGTTTTTAAGTTATTGTAAATATTGAAAAAGATTCATATATAATGTAAAATAAGAATGAAACAAAAACTCGATCTGTAGGAGGATATATTTATGTCAGTAAAAGTAGCTATTAACGGATTTGGAAGAATTGGGCGTTTGGCGTTCCGTATGATGTTCGATGACAATGATTTTGAAGTCGTTGCCTTGAACGATTTGACGGATGCCGAACAACTCGCGTATTTGTTGAAATATGACAGTTCACAGGGTTCATATGACAAAGAAGTCAGCTTTGAAGGTTCCGACTTGATTGTCGATGGAAGGAAATTCCGTGTTTATTCGGAAAGAGATCCCCACAACTTGCCTTGGAAAAAACTCGATGTTGACATCGTACTCGAATGCACAGGCATTTTCCGCACAAAAGAAAAAGCCGGGATTCATCTTGAAGCAGGCGCGAAACGTGTCATGCTCAGTGCACCCGCGAAAGGCGATGTGCCCACGTTTGTTTACAATGTTAATTGCGATAATATGAAAGCAGATGACACAATCGTCAGTGCCGCATCCTGTACGACAAACTGCTTGGCACCCATCGCTAAAATATTGGACGACAAGTTCACCATCAAAAAAGGTTTGATGACGACCGTCCATGCTTACACAAGTGACCAACCGACGCTTGACAGCCCGCACCAAAAAGGCATCTACGCCCGCAGGGGCCGTGCAGCCGCACAAAACATCATCCCGACATCAACAGGCGCAGCAGCAGCCGTCGGACTGGTCTTGCCGCAATTAAACGGCAAATTGGACGGCATGGCACTCCGGGTTCCGGTTAGTGTCGGCTCGATCGTTGATTTGACGGTTGAACTTGGTAAGAATGTTACAGTCGAAGAAATCAATGAAGCTGTGAAAGCCGCGCAATCCGACACCATCGGTTATACCGAAGATCCGATTGTATCTTCCGATGTCATCGGAAACACGAACGGAACATTGTTTGACGGAAATTCGACCAAAATTGTCGAAGAAAACGACAAACAACTCGTGAAGGTCTTGTCATGGTATGACAACGAATCTTCCTTCACAGCCCAGATGATTCGCCTTACGAAAAAGATGGCCAATCTTATCTGACAAACGTGAGATGAAAAAGGCGTCCTTTGGGTGCCTTTTTTCTTAAGCAAGAAGGGGAACACACATGATCGATTTGTTTTACACATGGTTGGATACACTAAGGCAATTCGTCCTCGACCATCACTGGTTTGCACCGGTGGTCGCGGTTTTTTTGCCGTTTGTCGAAGCATTGATCCCCTCGTTGCCGCTGACGGTGCTTATCGGTTTCAACATATCGCTCCTATCGATTTCATATGGGATCCCAGGGGGGACTGTGTTAGCGATCGTGTTATCTGTCCTTGGATCTTTTATGGGCATGTTTTTAATCTTTTTGCTGATCAAACATGCATTCAGGGAGCGATTCCAAAAAAAGGTTGATGACAGTAAATACGGACGTAAGTTTTTGAACATCGTCAAAGGGAAAAACATGTGGCTTGTTCTCTTTGTGATGTCAAACCCCTTCATGCCGTCTTCCATTTTGAATTATGCCATCAGCCTGACCAACATTCGGACTCCGAAGTATGTGTTTCTGACACTGACATCAAGGATTATCATCATTCTTTTTTTGGTGTTTTTGGGAAGTGTTTTCAATCTGCAGGAGCATCCACTCAATGTTGTTTTTATGATGTTGACATATTTTGCGCTTCTGGGCCTCTGGTTTTTGTATGATAAACACCATGAAAACAAAAAACAAAAAGAAGAAAATGGGTCGCATTGACCCATTTTCTCCTTCTTTGGTGGCAAGAACCATCTAAATTTGATATAATACGTCGTGAGGAGTGAAGACGATGAAAAAAGATATATTCATCAAACACCGCAAAACATTTATAAAAAAAATGGAGGATCGGTCGTTTGCCCTTTTTTATTCAGGCGAAGCCCCCCATAAGACGACTGACCAGCGTTATCCTTTTACGATTGACCGAAATTTCTATTATCTGACGGGTCTTGAAAGGGAACGGTTTATTTTGGTGATGGCGAAAGCGAAAGACAAGTCAAGAACACTGCTTTTCATCGAAGAGCCGAGTGATTATGCCACGAAATGGCTTGGTGACAGAATGACGAAGGATGAAGCATCCCGGTTGTCGGGCATCGATGAGAGTGACATTCACTTTGTCGAAGCATTCCGCAAGACTCTCCATGCCAAGATCATGTCCGATTCCCGCAAAGCCGTCATCTCACTGCCTGAGAATGTTTATCTTGATTTATATCGTTATGAGGCAACGAAGAAGGCTCTCGCTTTAAAACAGTTTTCGGATGTCTTGTCCGATTATCCGGAACTCAACCTGAAGAATGCCAATACGCTTCTTTCGCGCATGCGCATGGTGAAATCACCTGAGGAAATCAAAGAGATCATGCATGCCGTCCGTTATACCAAATCAGGCATCGAAGCGATTTGGCAAAATGCAAAACCCGGGATCAACGAACGTCAGCTTGATGCGCTTTTTGAATACACCATCCGTCTTCGCGGCAGCGAGGGTGTCGGATTTGACACCATCGTCGCAGCAGGTGAAAACGCGACCGTTCTTCATTATGTCAGCAACGACCAGCCAGTCGGTGCCGATGACTTGGTGTTGCTCGATCTTGGTGCGCTGTCAGGCGTTTATTCCGCCGATGTGTCCCGGACATTCCCGGCAAGCGGTACCTTCACTGAGCGGCAGCGTGCCATCTATGAAGTAATCCTGTCCGTCAACAAAAAAACGATTGAAAAGGTCAAACCCGGTATCAATGTGTCCGAACTCAACGCTTTCGCAAAAGAGGAACTCGGCAAAGGCTTAATCGATCTCGGCATCATTGAGGATAAAAAAGATGTGTCGGATTATTACTATCATTCAGTCAGTCATTATCTTGGTCTTGATGTCCATGATGTCGGCACATATCAAACGCCGCTTGAGCCCGGCATGGTCATCACCGTTGAACCGGGTCTGTATATCAAAGATGAGAAAATCGGTATCCGTATCGAAGATGATGTGCTTGTCACCGAAGACGGTCACAAAAATTTGACCGAAGCGATTATCAAAGAAGCCGACGCCATCGAAGGCTTCATGTCCTGAGAAGATGGGATACGTTCAGGGCACGGTCGAAAAATACCTTTTTCACAATGAAGAGGATGCTTATTCGGTGATCCTTACCACGATCACGGACACCGACGAGGAAGCATTGCTTTATTTCAAACCCACGATAGTCATCCGTGGGTTTTTTCCGCGTTTGGACATCCACGCGGAATACCGGTTTCACGGTGAGGTAAAGGAACACGAGAAATACGGCATTCAATATGAGGCGTTGCGGTTTGAACGGATCGTTGATATGACCAAGGACGGCATCATCGACTATCTGGCCAGTGACTTGTTCACGGGGGTCGGACCGAAGACGGCAGAACGAATTGTCGATGAGCTCGGAACGGATGCACTTGATAGGATCGCTGAGAACAAGGATGTATTGGATGATATTCCGCGCATGACCGAAGAGAAGAAAACGATGATCCAGGACGTCTTGTTGGAAAACAGACAGATGGAATCCTCTCTCGTGTGGCTTTATGGATTTGATATTTCACCGCGCATGGCGATGCGCATCTATGATGCGTACGGTAATGACAGCAAAGCCATCCTTACTGAAAATCCTTACCGGCTGATCGAAGACGTGGACGGCATCGGTTTCAAACGGGCCGATGAGATCGGTCTCAAAATCGGTTTTTCATTCGACGATCCGCTTAGGATCCGTGCCGTGGTTTATTTTCTTTTGAATGAGTACATGAACCGTTATGGTGATACGTATCTGGCATATGACCGATTATTCGAATACACGATGCGCTATTTGAATAACGACCAGGATATGTATGTCAGCGAAGATATCGTGCGTGATGTCATCCGGAAATTGAATGAAGACGGGAAAGTCATTCTTGATAATGATCATATCGCGCTTTATCATGTGCATCTCACGGAAAAACGCCTGGCCGGAGATTTGATGCGCATCAATGAAGAGGCCGACCGTGTGTCTGATGAATCGGAAGTCAAAGCATATTTGGATGATTTCGAACACACCATGCCTTTTTCGTATACCGAAGAACAAAAAGAAGCCATCCTGATCGCCCTGCGCGAACCTTTCTGTGTGATCACGGGCGGTCCGGGCACGGGAAAGACCACGATCATTGATGGCATCGTGCACGTGTTTTATGTGATGCATGAGCATATAGAGGATATCTTGGATAAAATCACATTATGTGCGCCGACCGGCAAAGCCGCCAAACGCTTGCAGGAAGCCACGGACATGCCGACATCGACGATTCACAGGTTGCTTGGTTATGATTATCAGGGCATTTACAAAAAAGATGAACATGACCCGCTTGATGTGAAATTGCTTGTCGTCGATGAGGCGTCGATGATGGATGTTTTTTTGGCATCACGGCTTTTCAGGGCTGTGAAGTCCGGCGTGAAGATTGTCATCGTCGGCGATCACAATCAACTTCCTTCGGTCGGTCCGGGCCAATTCCTTTATGACATTATCTCTTCCGATCTGTTCAATGTGGTCACATTGTCACATGTCCACAGGCAGGCCAAGGGATCGACGATTGTCTCTTTGGCATACAATGTGCTTTCCGGTGAAATTGAGCGCATGCCGTCAAAAACGGATGAGTTTTCCTTTATCGGGGCAACTGGATTGAAGGTTGCCGATATCATCCTAAGGACACTTAACCGAGCGATGACCGTGGGGTATGACCTAAAAAAAGATGTTCAGGTCTTGATTCCCATTTATAAAGGCGTCGCCGGCATCGACCGCATCAATGCGATGATCCAGGCAAGGTTCAATGCGAAAAACAAAGATTTTTCGATTTCCTTTGGGGACAAGACCTTTTATCTTTACGACAAAGTCCTGCAACTTGTCAACCAGCCGGAAGACGATGTCATGAACGGCGACATCGGCATCATCACAGACATACTTGAAGACAAAGAGATTTCCGTTGATTTTTCCGGAAATGTCGTGCGCTACGACAAGAAAGATTTGGATAACCTTTCACTTGCGTATGCTCTTTCCATCCATAAATCACAGGGATCGGAATTTTCCGTCGTTGTCATGCCTGTGATGAGGAGCTATGCGATAATGCTCAGAAAGAACCTTCTTTACACCGCGATCACGCGAGCAAAGGAAAAATTGGTCATCATCGGCGAGGAAGAAGCTTTTTTGATGGGGATTCATCGTGATAATTCAAGACGAAAAACAAGGCTCGTGGAATTCCTGCAAGACGTGATTGAACGAAGCGGCGATGAGAAACAAGTGACGATCGAGGATTTCATGTGATTTTCGGGTGTGACCGCCATACCATGATAAACTTATGAGTATCATTTCAGGCCGTTGCTTTCTTTCGGCTGTGTATTTGCAAAAAGGCTTGAATTGGTGTATAATAATGTAAATCGATGATGAAGATATGTCGTTTTATATGGGACCTTACAGAGAGTCCGGGGTTGGTGAAACCGGACGGCCTGTGAAAGCGATGCTCCTTTTGAGTGATGGCAAACCATCCGTCAGTTCCGCGTTAAGGACTTGAGAGTGCACGCATGTGAACAAAGGTGGTACCGCGATTTGATCGTCCTTTAACAGGGATGATTTTTATTTTTGGGAGATGATGAACGATGAAATACCGTAAAGGCAATGAAATCAGACAAATGTGGCTTGATTTTTTCAAGGAAAAAGGGCATGCTGTGGAAAAGGGCGCTTCGCTCATCCCGAATGACGATCCGACGCTGCTTTGGATGAATGCGGGGGTGGCCGCGCTCAAGAAATATTTTGACGGACGCATCGTCCCGAAGAATCCCCGCATTGTGAATGCCCAAAAATGCATTCGCACAAACGATATCGAAAACGTGGGAAAAACCGCCAGACACCACACATTTTTTGAGATGCTCGGCAATTTTTCCATCGGTGATTATTTCCGCGAAGAGGCAATTGCCTGGGCGTTTGAATTATTGACCGAAGATAAATGGTTTGGCATGGACAAAGATGATTTATACATCACCGTGTATCCCACCGATGAGGAATCAAAAAAGCATTGGATCGAACAAGGCATCGATCCCGGCCATATCATTCCGACGGAAGAAGGCAATTTCTGGGAAATCGGTTCCGGTCCCTGCGGTCCCTGCACGGAAGTGTATTTCGACCGGGGTCCCGATTACGGGGAATCCAGACTTGATGCGATAAGAAATGACGAAGAAAACGATCGATACGTGGAAATATGGAACATCGTCTTTTCACAATACAACGCCATTCCGGGCGTCAAGAGGGACCATTATCCCGAGTTGCCGAAAAAAAACATCGACACCGGTTGCGGCTTAGAACGCCTTGCCAGTGTGATCCAGGATGCGAAAACGAATTTTGAGACGGATTTCTTCATGCCGATCATCGAAAAAATTGCCGATATTTCCGATGTGACATATACGGGACAGATGTCGTTCAAGGTCATCGCCGATCACATCCGGACCGTCGTGTTTGCCGTGGCGGACGGTGCGATATTGGGCAATGAAGGACGCGGCTATGTCTTAAGACGTCTTTTGCGGCGTGCGGTCAAACACGGAAGGAACTTGGGTATCGAGAAACCATTCCTCAAGGAATTGGTCAGCGTCGTCGTTGACATCATGAAATCATACTACGATTATTTGCCCGACCGCCAGGAATTGATTGAAAAAATAGTCGATGCCGAAGAAAGAAAATTTCTTCAGACACTCGCCGAGGGTGAACGGAAGTTCAAAGACATCGCCGTGGCGAGCGATGATAAAAAAATCTCCGGAAAAGATGCGTTTTTGCTTTATGACACTTACGGATTTCCCGTTGAACTGACGGTTGAATATGCCGATGACATTGATTATGATGTCGATCTGCCCGGGTTTGAAAAAGAAATGGAGAAACAGCGTGAACGTGCGCGTAAAGCGAGAAAAAACGAAGAATCCATGACATCACAAAAAGGAGCGTTTTTGGATTTCACTGCGGAATCGATGTTCATCGGTTATGAAAAAATGGTGGTTGACACAACGATCATCAAAGTATTTGATGAAGGCGTCGTGTTGCGTGAAACACCGTTTTATGCTACCTCAGGCGGTCAGGTCAATGACACCGGGATTTTGAAGAACGACAATTTTAAAGCACGTGTCGTCGATGTTGAAAAAATGCCCAACGGGCAATATCTTCATATCATCGAGACCGAAGAGGGCAACCTTAAAGAGGGCATGGACGTCCATGCCGAGGTCAACAAAGAAAGACGTCAGATGATTGCCAGACATCACTCTGTCACCCATCTCTTATTCCGTGCATTAAGGGATAAGCTGGGCGGCCATGTTTCCCAACAGGGATCCAGGGTCGCAGCGGATTCGCTCCGCTTTGATTTCAATCATTTCGAATCCGTCGATGACGATACCATATTGGAAGTCGAATCACGTGTCAAAGAGATGATCGGCGAACCCTACGATGTCACGACAAAAATCATGCCCATCGATGAGGCGAGAAAGCAAGGCGCCATTGCCGAATTCGGTGAGAAATATGAAGGAGAGGTCCGTGTCGTCGATCTCAAGTATTCGCTTGATTTATGCGGAGGCACCCATGTTGATAATATCAGCGACATCGGAGATTTTGCGGTTGTGTCGATTTATTCGATCGGGTCGGGGATTTATCGCATCGAAGCCGTTGCGGACGGCGAGACGGCTCACATCATCGATCGTCTGAGCGGAATGAATGAGGATCTCGACAATTTGAAAACGAAAGCGAAGAGTATCATCACGCATGCGAAAAAAGACGGGTTCTCGCTTGATGTGTCTTTGCCGGAAGAGACTAAACCCGTCGGGTCGTATCAGGACGTCATCAACAGACGCAAACAACTCGAGGAAACCCAACAAGCCGTTAAAGAACTGGAAAAAACGTACAATCGGAAGAAAAAAGAAAAAGCGATGCAAAACACGGATGAGTTTTTGACGCAGGCCGAAGACAATGTCTTGGTCACCAAAGTCGAAGGCATGGATATTCCCGTGGTCAAACAACTTGTCGACAATCTGTTTGAAGAGCTGGATGACGGTGTTGTTTTGATGGCATCGGTATTCGACGGGAAAGTCGTCTTCATCTGCAAATCCGGGCGGAAGGACGTCCACGCCGGAAAACTCGTCAAAACGATTGCTTCCATCTGCGGCGGTGGCGGAGGCGGACGCCCCGATTTCGCCCAGGCAGGGGGAAAAGATGTTTCAAAGGTCGATGAGGCACTCAACAAAGCCAAGGAACTCATCGGATGAGGATCCTAGGCATTGACGTCGGCACGAAAAACATCGGCATTGCCGTATCCGACATGATGAATAAAATCGCCAACGGGAGAGAAACCATCCGGATAAAAAACAAAAATTTTGATAAGGCCATTGACGCCATCGCCTCCATCATTGATAATGAGGACATAGGCAAGGTCGTCATCGGTTATCCCAAGAACATGAACGGAAGTGTCGGTTTCCAGGCCAACATGAGTGAGGAGTTCAAAACCAAACTCGAGAAGAAAATCACATGTCCGGTCGTTCTTTGGGATGAACGTCTGACGTCCAAGATGGCCCATGATGCGATGAGTCTTGGTGGAAAAACGCATAAAAAACAAAAACAACATGTCGACCGTTTGGCCGCGGTCTTGATATTGCAAAGTTATCTTGATGCCGGAAAGGATGATGAATAATGGCAGATGAACGCGAATTTTTTGTTGTGACCGATGAAGAAGGCGAAGAAATGAAATGTGAAATCATTTTAACGTTTGAATCGGATGAATTTGACAAATCCTATGTTGTGTATCAGGTTGCAGATGATGAATCCGGCGAATACTACGCTGCGAGTTTCGATCCCGAAACCGAAGACGAGGGACGTCTCCACCAAATTGAGACGGAAGCCGAATGGGCATTGGTCGAAGAGGTTCTTGACAGTTTCTTTGACGATGATGAAAGCGACGAAGATAGCAACTGAATCATAAACATAATCCAGCATGAGGTTATGTCATGAACGAATGTGGAGGGGATGCACATGAGCAAACCGGTCATTATCGCCGTTGCCGGGGGATCGTCTTCGGGTAAGACGACGGTCGTAAACAAAATATTGTCGGAACTCGATGATTATGAAATTACCGTGATCCGTCAGGACGATTATTACAAAGATCAATCAGACATGTCGATGGACGAACGAAGGACAGTCAACTATGACCATCCTTTCGCGCTTGATAACGACTTGTTTTATGATCATCTTCTGGCGCTTATTGCCGGGGAAAGCATCAAAAAACCCGTGTATGATTTTGTCCGTCTGACACGTGCTGATGCGAACGAAATCATCCATTCCGCCAAGATTATCATTTTGGAAGGGATACTGATTTTGGAGGATGAACGGATTCGTTCGCTCTGTGACATCAAAATCTTTGTGGAAGCCGATGATGATCTAAGGTTTATAAGACGCCTCAAACGAGACATGAATGAACGCGGGCGCACGATGGATCATGTCATCAATCAATACCTTTCCACGGTGAAGCCGATGCATTTTGCATTCGTTAAGCCGACAAAACGGTATGCGGACGTGATCATCCCGAATGATTATTCGCATGATGTCGCCGTAGATATCATCAATGCCAAAATCTTATCTATTTTAGAGCAATAGATACACCATGTTATAATGAAACCAAATTGACAAGGAGACTGACTATGGAAAACACATTTAAATTGACCGAAGCCGGTTACGAACAATTAAAAAATGAATTGACGCAACTAAAAGACGTCGACAGAAAAGAAAACCTCGAAGCTTTGAAGGAAGCGAGAGCACAAGGCGATTTGAGTGAAAACGCCGATTATGATGCGGCACGTGACGAACAGGCACGCATCGAAGGAAGAATCAAGGAAATCGAAAATATCCTCAAACACGCTGAGATTATCCGTGACACGGATTCCAAGGTTGTCATGATCGGAAAAACCGTGAAACTCAAATTCGAAGACACCGGTGATGTGCATGAATACACGATCGTCGGTCATTTAGAAGCCAATCCGTTGCAGGGGAAAATTTCAAACGAATCACCGGTCGGTAAAGCGTTGAACGGCCATAAAAAAGGTGATAAAGTCACGTATAAAGCTGAAACCGGCCGGGAACTCACCGTCCAGATCAAGGATATCAAATAATCGGGGAATGCATATTTCCCGGTTTTGTTTAGGGGGGATCACCATTGATAGGAATCATCGGAGCAATGGACAAAGAAATCGACATCCTGCATGCGGCCATGCGTGTTGAAAACACATGGACACAAGCGAACCGGACGTTTTACACGGGAACGATTCACGGTGTGGAGTGTGTGTTCGCACGTTCGGGCATCGGGAAGGTCAATGCGGCCATCACCGCATCGTTGATGCTTGATAAGAAACGACCGGATATGTTGATCAACATCGGTGTCGCTGGCGGGATCAACGGAATGGCTGTCGGTGATATTGCACTCGCGACGGGAATCGCATATTTTGATGTCAATCTTCAGGGGATTGATGACATCCCCTATGGCCAGATGCCGGGGTCGCCTCTGGTCCGTAAAACGGACATCGCTTTGACGGACAAAACCGAAACGATTCTGAAAGAAGCGAATATCCCCTACCGTAAAGGGATTTTGCTGTCGGGCGATATGTTCGTGACGGATATGAACCATCTTTCACAGATCATGAAGAATGTCGATAATCCGATTGCCGTGGAGATGGAAGGCATGGCCATCGCCGAGGCGGCCGCCGCTTTTGATGTGCCGTTTGTATCGTTAAGGGGCATATCGGATGAAATCGGCGGATCCGAATCCGAATCATACGCAATGAATGTGAATGACATCAGCAAAAAAACAACAAAAGTTGTTTTGCATTGGTTGGATCATATCGATGGATGAATGGATCATCGCCGGTGAACGGTTTCATCTCTGCGTTGAACGAAAACCCATCAAACATGCCTATCTCAGAGTAAAGAAAAACCATGTGATCCATGTGACGTGCAACAAGCGTTTTAAAAAACATGAGATTGTGTTGTTTGTCAAGAAGCATGAGGCCAAAATCATCAAAGCCGCCCAAAAGGAATCACTCCCTCCCTATCAGGGCACATGGCTGATTTTCGGAAGGAAATACAAACACATTCTCGACCCAAAACGATCAAAACCAATCGAACTTGAGGATCACACGGTATACCAAAAAAAAGATAATCCCGCCAAAAAAGAAATCGAAGCCTTTTACGGATCGTTGATTTTACAAGAGATTCATTCTTTTTTGCACAATCATCCCATTCGGGATCGATTCGATATGTCCCGTGTGACATGGAAAACACAATTGATGACATCGCGTTTCGGAAGTTGTCATCCAAAAAAGAAAACCATCAAACTGAATACGTTTTTGGGACGTGTCGACAAACGGTATCTGCATGCAACGCTGTTGCATGAGATTGTTCATCTTGAGTTCGCCAATCACCAAAAACGTTTTTATGATTGTCTGTTGTCTTATATGTCGGACTATCAATCGATTCACCGTGAGCTCAGGACAAGATTCAATGCATATGAGGTGAGATAATGCCTTTTTTACCAATCGATTGTGAAGAGATGAAAACACAGGGCATAAAACGTCCTGATTTTGTGCTTGTGACAGGTGATGCCTACGTCGATCATCCCTCCTTTGGGGCGGCCATCATCGGCCGGATCCTAAACCGTCACGGGTATTCCGTGTGTGTGCTCTCTCAACCGGATTGGACAGATCCCGATACGTTTCTGACGTTTGGCAAGCCCCGTTTGGCTTGGTTGGTGACGGGAGGAAACATCGATTCGATGGTGAATCACTATACCGTGGCAAAAAGAAGAAGAAAAAAGGATGCGTATACCCCGGGAGGAAAGATGGGGAAACGGCCTGACCGTGCGAATATCGTTTATTCGCACGTGATTCGTTCCGTCGATGACGACGCTTCGATCATCTTGGGAGGCATCGAAGCCTCGCTGCGCCGGTTGTCCCACTATGATTATTGGGATAATGTTGTCCGTCGCAGCATTTTAATTGATTCGGGGGCTGACATGTTGGTCTATGGCATGGGAGAAAAAGCCGTCATCGGGATTGCTGATGCATTGGCCTCGGGTCTGTCCATAAACGATGTGATTTTCATCGATGGGACTGTCTATAAAACGAAGAGAGCCGGGTATGTCCCTGAAAATGCGCTTCGGCTTCCCTTTCACCAGACACAAAAAAGTGATAAATCAGCTTATGGAAAAGCATTTTCGATCATCGAACAAAACACCGATCACTTGAATGCATCACCACTCGTCGAACAAGACGGAACCTTTTACATTGTCCAAACCATTCCCGCATCTGTCTTATCAAGAGAGGAATTAGACCGGGTTTATGATTTGCCGTTCATGCGAAAAACACATCCGAAAATCGAATCACAGGGCCATGTGCCGGCCATCGATGAGGTCAAGTTCTCTTTGACGGCAAACCGAGGTTGTTTCGGCGGATGTTCATTTTGTGCGTTGTCGATGCACCAGGGCAGACGCGTCGTGTCGCGTTCCAAACAATCACTCATGAATGAAGCGAAGGCATTGACTCAGGATGAGTCTTTCAAAGGCTATATCCATGACGTCGGTGGCCCGACCGCGAATTTTTATGGCCCTTCCTGTGACAAACAGCGGTCCGATGGCGTCTGCAAAAACAAAGCCTGCATCGGTTATCGGGTATGTGGAAATCTTGATGTCGATCATCATGGGTATTTGAAAATATTGAGGGATTTAAGGAACTTAAAGGATGTCAAAAAGGTATTCATCCGCAGCGGTATCCGCTTTGATTATCTCATGATGGATGAGAATCGGGCATTTTTTGAAGAACTGATCGAACATCATGTTTCGGGTCAACTCAAAGTCGCACCCGAACATGTGAGCGATCACGTGCTCAAAATGATGAACAAACCACCCCATAGCGTATTCGAACGCTTCAGAGAGGCTTTTTTCGCTTATACGAAAGAAATCGGCAAGGAGCAATACCTCATCCCTTATCTTATCAGTTCGCATCCCGGTTCAGGACTTGATGAGGCAATCGAACTTGCGGTGTACTTGAATGAAACCGGCTTCCGTCCCGAACAGGTCCAGGATTTTTATCCGACACCGATGACCCGGTCGACGGTGATGTTTCACACTGGAATAGATCCCCTGACAAAGGAATCTGTCTATGTTGCGAAAACCAACGAGGAGAAGAAACGACAACGCGCTTTGTTGCAATTTGACCGTCCGAAAAACCATGCGCTTGTAAGAAAGACGCTGATCAAAGCGGGACGAAGCGATTTGATCGGTCACGGAAAACACTGCCTTGTTCCGCCGCAGTGAGTCATTAAACATGGACAAAGCTTGAAAAATCCGTTATAATGAAACCAAAGCACGGAGGTCAGCATGATAGAGTGTTTATTGAAGATCGATCATTTCATTCCGGATGATTACAAGAAAACGATATATGACATTGATTTCAAACAATTGGTTGACGAAGGTATCAAAACGTTGTTGATTGATTTGGACAATACAATGATTCCCTATGACGAAGACATGCCTGATGATAAAATCAAAGGGCTAATGGACACGTTAAAAGCACTGGGATTTGAAATTGTGGTTGTGTCGAACAACAAAGGCCCCCGCGTCAAGCGCTTTTCAGATGCTTTGAAACTGCCTTTTGTGAACAGTGCCAGAAAACCGTTCAAAAAGGGCTTGAAGAAAGCAGCAAGTCTATCGGGTGAGTATCACCCATCAGAGGTTTGTTTGATCGGGGATCAATTCATGACCGATGTGTGGGGCGGAAAACGCCTCGGGTTCAAGGTCATCGTCGTGGATGCCATTAAGCGTCGGATCGAAAAATGGTATACGCGTCTGAACCGACGCATGGAAAAACGGATTCTTGCGCGACTCAAACGAATCCGTCGCACGATTTATGAAAAACTCAAACTTGACGAAAAGAGGTAAAAACATGACTGAGCTTTACTGCAAAGGATGCGGCGCATTGATCCAACAGGAAGATTCTAAAAAACCGGGGTATGTCTCTGAAGAGATCTTGAAGAAACTCGGACCCAAGAAAGTCCTGTGTCAACGTTGTTTCCGTCTCCGGCAC
>JAGYMP010000091.1 GCA_018400565.1 Bacilli bacterium
CGATAATGGGATGATAGCAACAACAACCGAAACGGCATCCGTTCCCCGGGCAGATCCTTGACCAAAACCATATTCCCTTTTGATTTGCTCATTTTTTCGCCTTCGATGTTCAGCCGGCCGTTATGCATCCAAAGATTCGCGACCGTATGACCGTGTTTGGCCATCGCATGGGCGATTTCATTTTCATGGTGCGGAAAGATCAAATCACTTCCGCCCCCGTGGATATCAATTTTCCTCCCAAACACATCATCAATCATCGCAACGCATTCGGTATGCCATCCCGGGCGTCCGACTGAGAAAGGAGCGTCCCAGTGAATGCCTTCCTCGGTTTTTTTCCACAACGTGAAATCAAGCGGATCTTCTTTGGCGTCATTGATTTCGATCCGAGAACCGCTCTTCAAATCATCGATGTTTCGATTGCTGAGTTGACCGTACGTTTCGACGCTGTTGACCCGGAAGTACACATCACCGCCGGCAACATATGCATGGCCGCTTTCGATCAAATCATTGATGTATTCAATGATGTGCGGCATATACTCGGTGACGCGGGGTTTGATATACGATGTGTCGCAACCCAGCGATTCGATATCCCTGAGATAAGCATCAATGTAATGATTGGCGAGTTCCATCTCGGGTGTGTCCGTCTCTTTCGCTTTGGCAATGATCTTATCATCGACGTCCGTGAAATTCGACACGTAGGTAACCTCAAAATCCTTATATTCGAAAAAACGGCGAACCGTATCAAAAAAGACTGCGGGTCGGGCGTTTCCGATATGGATATAACCATAAACGGTGGGTCCGCAGACATACATCGAGACTTTGCCCGCTTCGATCGGTTTGAATGTCTCGGTTTGATTCGTTAATGTATTGTATATTTCCATGCGTATCACACTACCTTCCACCACCTCAATTATACGTTGTCATCGGACAGATTGCAAGCAAAGAAAAACCGCCGGGATGACCCGGCGGTGAGTTCATTCATTGACGTTTGCATGCTTCGCGTTCGTCAAGGAGCGCATTGATCTCCTGACGTATTTCCTCTTTTTTTATATCACAGGTTTTTTTATGGGAGCATGTCGAACACAAATCGCCTTTGTTTTTGAAAAAATGCACATAAATCGCGAACCCGATGATTGATATGAAGACAATCAATACGATGATATCAGCGAATGTGACCATCTGTTATCCTCCAATCAATGAACCGATTTGATATATAAGCACGGACACAATCCATGCCAAACCGGTCTGAAACGTGATGGCTTTCAGCATTTTCTTTGTCGAATGAAGTTCACGCCGCATGGCTCCGATGGTCGCAAAGCATGGCGCCGAAAACAAGTTGAACGCCATGAAAGCCATGGCCGAAGCCGGTGTGAAGAAGGAAAAATACTTCCCGGCGCCGAATATGCCCGATCCGCTTCCGGCGGTGTCTGACAATCCGGAAATGACGGCCATCGACGATACGACTTGTTCTTTTGCGACAAGTCCCTGGATGGCCGACACGGTCGCACCCCAGCTCATTTCACCGAGCATGGGATAAAACAAAAAGGCAATCACGCGTCCGATGGAAGCAAGGATGCTTTGCTCAACCGGCACGTTGAACTGAAACCGCCAGTTGAACATCAACAAAAACCATAAGATGACCGATGCGATCAAAATCACGGTCCCGGCGCGTTTGATGAATGAAAAGACGCGTTCCCAGACATCACGTGCCAGATAAGCGGGGTTCGGCCATTTGTACTCGGGCAGCTCAATCAAATAGGTGGACTGGGACCGTTGATAGATGAATTTACGCAAAATGATTGCGGCGACGATGATGATGACAATCGCCATCAAATAAAGCGAAACGGCCGCAAAGGCTGCATAATCCTCAAAGAAAAAACCGGCAAAAAGAGCGATGATCGGCAGTTTTGCGCTACAGGGAACAAAGGGGGTTAACACAATCGCCATTTCCCTTTCTTCCCTATCTTCGATGACGCGTGTCGCCATCACGGCGGGAACACTGCAACCCGTCCCGACGATGAACGGAATCAAAACCTTCCCGCTCAAACCCAACCGTCTGAATATGCGGTCGAGAAAAAAAGAAATCCGTGACATATAGCCGGTGGTTTCCAGAAAACCGATGGCTATGAACAAAATGATCAACTGCGGAACAAATGTGAGCACGGCTCCGACTCCGGCGATGATCCCGTCCACGATAA
>JAGYMP010000092.1 GCA_018400565.1 Bacilli bacterium
TCCTCCCAAAATATAATGTTCATGTGTCAGACGGTATGCTTTGCTGGGCAACAAACCGTATGACACTGTTTCATAATCTTTCTTCCCTTCGAAACGAAAGCCCAGCCGTTTTAAGACACGCTCCGATTTATCGTTTCCCAGAAAATGGGATGAAACGACTTGGTTAACGTCCAAATCAAAAAAGGCATGTCGCAAAACGACTTTGCAGGCTTCCGTCATCAGCCCCATTCCTTGCCAGTCCGGAGATAAAACATAGCCGAGATACAAGGTCTTCTTTTTTGGGTCGGGCTGTTTTTTATGCAATCCGACCGAGCCGATCACATGATTGGTTTCTTTTGATTCGATTGCCCATGTGTCATCATTGCTGATGAACTTTTTGATAATCTGCAACGTTTCGTGTTTGTTTTCGTGCGGTTTCCATCCGGCTTTTGGGCCCACATCCATCAATTTTGCATAAGCAAACAAATCATCGACATCTTCTACTACCCACGGCCTCAGGATAAGGCGGTTTGTCTCAAGCCGTTTCATCGAAGATATCCTTGATCGTCAAGCCTTTGCCTACGATATCAAGATGAGTGTCGGAACGAATGTCGGTTGTGATGATATCAGCCACACATTGTTTCACGAGGGGTTCATAATCAACGTTTCCTTCAATGGCTGCCGAAAAACTGACCGACGGACGGATGACCGGATTCTTGGGAATATATACCGCGCAACAGTCCGAAAACGGTCGGTTGGAGATATCGATGGTCCCGATGGTTTCGGCAATATCCATGATCTCTTTTTTATCCATGGTCGCAAGCGGCCGCACAATGACAGCATCCGTGACATCCTGAATTGCGACCAGGCTCTCTTGGGTCTGGCTTGCGACCTGACCGAGACTGTCACCAGTGACAAGTGTCACAGCACCGATTTTTTTCTTCAACCGCGCGGCGATCCGGATCATCATCCGGCGCATGATTGTGATGATGTAAGCTTCAGGTGTGTGTTTAAGGATTGCCTGATGCAATGATTCAAAGGGGACGAGATGCAGTTTGATGATGCTGTTAGGCGCA
>JAGYMP010000093.1 GCA_018400565.1 Bacilli bacterium
CGCATCGGAATACACGCTGATGGGTCATCTTGAGTTATCCGAACACCGCAAAGAAAAACTCATGCGTGCGTTTTATCATTATGCCCCGATCGACCTGGAAGAGGTCAGCGCATATTTTGACGAAACGATCGCTTCGATCGAAAACCCCGTGATCAAAGAAATCACAGAGAGCCTGTATGACGCACACAAGGATGACTTTTTGTTGTATCCCGCCGCAAAACGGTTCCATCACGCATATGTGTCCGGTCTGGCCTATCATACCAAAACCATGCTTGAACTCTCCGAAGGCTTCCTCAAGGTGTACCCCTTTTTGAACAGAGACCTTCTAAAAGCAGGTATTTTATTGCACGATATTTGTAAAATCAGGGAGTTTGACAGCTATGAAGGCGGCAGTTACACCATGCGCGGCAAATTGATCGGCCACATCACGATGGGTGCGAATTTGCTCCATGAGACAGCTGTCCGTCTCGGTCTTGATGAGGCGGAAGAAGTCATGTTGCTGGAACACATCATGATCTCACATCATTACTACGGCAACTACGGATCGCCGAAGAAACCGAACATCGCAGAAGCATTGATCATCCACTTCATCGATAACATCGATTCAAAAGTTTGTGTGCTCGGCGAAGAGCTTGACCTCATCGACAAAGGCGATCTCACATCATCGATCGGTGTATTGGAACGCGAACGTTATTTTAAGCACCACCTCACAGAGGATGATGAGGACTGACAACGCATGATATAAAAAAACCGCTCGATTGAGCGGTTTTTTGTAGCCTTATGTTCTGGGTTTATTCTTCGATGTATGCCCCGAACAAAGCATCATAGTAAATGACGCCGAGTTCGGAAAGATTGATTTTAAGATCGGCTTCTGTTTGATCCGTGTATTCGGATTCAAAGAAGTTGCCCTGATCGAGTCTTCCGGCGATGTTGATGTTCAAGGTGCCCAAGACGTAAGACTCTTTTAAGATGTCGCCGAAGTAAAAATCAAGCGTGTTGGCGAGATCGGCCGGAATATCCGGCACATCGATGCCGTATCGTTCTTCCGCGTCCGCTTCCGAAAGGTCATAGGCGCTGTCATACATGTAATATTCCGTATAGACCCTGAGTTGATCAAGGGTGGGCATGTCATCATCATTTTCGAGTCCGTCCGCGTAGGCATCGTTTTCATCGGTGAACGAGGCGACTGGCTGATCGAAATTCTCACCTTGTTGGGCCCTTATGACATGCAGTCCGTATTCGGTGTCGACCAACGGAGAATACAATTCCTCGAGGTCATTGTTCTGTGGCAGGGTGTATTCTTTATAGAGGTTCACAAGCGCATCCACAAACCCTTGGACGTATCGGTCTTTGACACCGTATTCACCCGAATAATGGAGTGAATGTGTTTCTTCCTGGTCGTCCTGGTCCTGCATGCTCAGTTCCTCGTTTAGGATCATGAAGCCGTATTGTTTGAACGTACCCCATGTTTCATCCTCGCGCGAGGCAGCGGCGTAGGTCTCGGTGAGTTTGTCGAAATCATCGTTGTTGTCATCAAGGTAATCATTGACGGCGTCTTCGAAGGAAGCAAGCATGCCGTCGAGATCGTAAGCCTCGCTCTCATCAAGTTCATCGTAAAACTCCGTGTAATCATCCGGGGAGCCGTCTTCGTCGCGGTCCAGGTAGATGACGACCTGATTGACGTCAAGAGAAAAATAGTTGTTGAAGTATTCCTGGACGGTAGGATACATCTTCTCGATGAGTTCTTCCTCCGTCAGGGTTTCATTGACGAAATAGGGTTGGAGTTTGCTGATGACAAAATACTCACGCAACCCTTCATCATCGAATGTGCCGTATTGCGCATAGGCGTAATCAATGAAATTA
>JAGYMP010000094.1 GCA_018400565.1 Bacilli bacterium
GATGCAGTTGTCCAAGATTTTTCTTGGCATTCCAAGTCACTCCCTTTCAAATGTTCGCATATTCATTCTAAAGCAACTCCATTTTAACAAGTCTGTGTCATTTTGTAAACATGATTTTGGAAAATATCGGGTAACGTGGGCCCGATATTCTTGCTTAAATCGATAGTTTTTGTTAGAATATAGACGTATGAGAAGGAGTGAATAATATGATGCAATTATGGTTGGCCATCGTGCTGATTGTCGTCGCTTTGCTTTTGGGAGCGGTCGCAGGATTCTTTATCTCAAAAAAATATTTTAAAAATTACCTGGAGAAGAATCCTCCCGTCAATGAAAAGATGATTCGTGCGATGATGTCACAGATGGGCCGTAAGCCTTCAGAAAAACAAGTTCGTCAGGTTATGAATTCGATGAAACAGACGAAATAAAAAAACGGACCAGCGATCCTGGTCCCTTTTTCTTATATGCATTTGTTTATTCATCGGTGTTCTTCTCAAGTTTATCAAGAAACGTGATTCGATTCTCTTCACGGTTGATCAACCGTTTGATATTCGTTTTGTGTCGCCAAAAAATCAAAGCGGTCGCAAGCACTGTGACTACAATCAAATGGATGTCATATAATGGGTCTGGTGAAAGGATATACAACACAATCACAGTCACGCAAGCCATCGCGCTTGTCATCAGCGATGAGACGGACACATAACGGGTCACGAACAAAGTGATAAGGAACACCGGGAGCAAAACCAACGCAATCACATAGTTGTATGCAAGCAACAAACCGAACGAGGAGGCAACACCTTTTCCGCCGTTGAATTTAAGCCAGACGGGAAACATGTGACCGATGATGCTTATGAAACCATAGATCATCGGATGAAACAAATCAATACCGTCAAATGTTCCGGTATGGGTAATAAGAAACACAAGCACGCCGGCTTTTAAGGAATCCAGAATCAAAACCAGGATGCCGATGATTTCCCCGAAAACCCGAAAAGCGTTTGTCGTTCCGGTGTTTCCGCTGCCGTGTTTACGGATGTCTTCATTTTTAAAGAACTTACCCAGAAGATATGAAAAGGGTATTGACCCCAAAATGTATGCGATGAGTAAAAATATGTATTTCCACATAGTCCCACGCTCCTTGCTTTCAAATTATACCATATCCACAAAAAAAATGAAGT
>JAGYMP010000095.1 GCA_018400565.1 Bacilli bacterium
CCCACATAAGGTTCTCCGAACGGGGAACCTTTTTTCTTTTTATGATTGGAGGAAACATATGAAAGACACAAAGTATATTTTCGTGACCGGGGGCGTGGTATCAAGCCTCGGTAAAGGGATCACGGCCGCTTCGCTCGGCCGATTGCTTGAAAACAGGGGACTTTCTGTGTTTATGCAGAAATTCGATCCATACCTCAACGTCGATCCCGGAACGATGTCACCGTATCAACACGGCGAGGTGTTTGTTACGGATGACGGGGCGGAAACCGATTTGGATCTT
Source organism: Bacilli bacterium (assembly GCA_018400565.1). Lineage (GTDB taxonomy): Bacteria > Bacillota_I > Bacilli_A > Izemoplasmatales > Hujiaoplasmataceae > M55B122. Next base: position 281 of record JAGYMP010000095.1, read on the forward strand.
GGACATTATGAACGGTTCATTGACGTATCGCTCACCAAAAACAGTTCCGTCACGACGGGAAAAATTTATTCGTCGGTGATTGAAAAAGAAAGACGCGGGGATTACCTCGGTGCGACCGTGCAGGTCATCCCTCACGTCACGGATGAGATCAAAGGAAAACTCACCGATGTCGCAAAGGATTCTGATGCGGATGTCATCATCACGGAAATCGGCGGAACCGTCGGTGACATCGAATCGTTGCCGTTTTTGGAAGCCATCCGTCAGGCGAGGCAGGATTTCGGTTTTCATAACACGCTGTTCATCCACAACACGCTCGTGCCGTATTTGGAAACGACGCATGAACTGAAAACCAAACCGACCCAGCACAGCGTCAAGGAATTAAGATCGCTCGGGATTTCTCCTGATATCATCGTCTTACGCACATCAATGCCTTTGAATGTGTCAATCAAAAGAAAAGTCGCTTTGTTTTGTGATGTTTCCGAAGAGGCCGTAGTCGAATGCAGGGACATGGATGTCCTTTATGAAGTCATGTTGCAACTGAAAAAAGAAAAACTCGACAACCGAGTGTGCCGGCATTTACAGTTGCCGGATGTGGAAAGTGATGTCCGTGCATGGCAAGAACTTGTCACACGCATCAAAGATTTGAAAAAGTCCGTGGCGGTTGGTCTCGTCGGCAAATACGTGTCATTGCCCGATGCGTATCTTTCGCTTGTGGAAGCATTAAAGCATGCAGGCTATGTCCATAACGTTGACATTGATATCCGTTGGATCGATGCCGAGGCGCTTAATGAGGATAATAAAAATGAGCAATTGGCCGGGGTTGACGGGATTTTGGTGCCCGGCGGATTCGGTGAACGCGGCACAAAAGGGAAAATGGTCGCCATCTGTCATGCCAGGGAAGGAAACATCCCTTTCTTCGGTATTTGTTTTGGGATGCAACTTGCGATTGTGGAGTTTGCCCGCCATGTCATCGGATGGGCGGATGCTGATTCGACGGAGTTCAACAAAAACACGCCCTACAATGTCATCGATTATCTGCCCGAACAATATGAAGGTATTGATATGGGCG
>JAGYMP010000096.1 GCA_018400565.1 Bacilli bacterium
ATCTATCCTGACAAAGAGGTTGTCGGTGTGTTGACAAGAACCATCGTCTTAGGTGGGGGAAACATCCACTGCATCACACAACAACGTCCTAAAGGAAATAAATAATTCTACTTAGAGAAGGGGAGAAACATGGAATTAAGCACATCAAAGAGAAATGTTAACTTATGGAAAATGGTGTTGTTCACCGTTTGTGGCATCTTGGTCCTCGATACATTTGTGGTCCCGGCGCAAATTGGTGTCGCCAGCATCACCATCTGGGTCATCACCGCGATCTTTTTCTTTTTCCCGTATGGGTTGATCAATGCGGAATTAGGCGCAGCATACCCGCAAGACGGTGGCATCTATGCCTGGGTCCAACGCGCATTCGGTGATTTGCACGGCACGCTCGTCGGTTGGTTTTATTGGGTCAACGTGGCCTTTTGGATGCCGGCGGTCTTCGTCGCGTTCAGTTGGTGGTTCCAACTGGCTTACGTACCCGATATGTCATTGTTTTGGGGCGCAGCCATCGCGGTATTGCTTTGTTGGGTCGTCGTCGCCATCGGCATCCGTGGCATCGATCTGAGTGTCACTGTCACAAACATCGCCGCAATCGTCAAGGTCGCCGTTTTAATTATCTTCGGTGTCTTGGGCATCTGGTATGGCATCAAAAACGGGCTTGCAAACAGTTTTGCGATCGAAGCCTTTGTTCCTTCTTTCAACGAAACATTGGTGTTCGCACCAACCATTGTGTACAATCTGCTTGGTTTTGAATTAATCAGCAGTGTCGCAAGAAAATTGAAAGATCCGGATAAGAACATCCCGAAAATGACACTCATGGCCGGCGGTATGATCGCATTCTTGTATGTTTTCGGCACCTTTGGCATCTTAGCCGCAACACCCGCCGAAAATGTCGATTCCGTCGACGGATTCTTCTTCACTTTACAGGAACTGACCACCGTGTTCGGCAGTGCGGGCAATGTCATCTTTAAAATCTTGATAGCGTTTGCGTTGTTCACATTGATGGCCAACATGATTTCCTGGACATTGGGCGGAACCGAGGTTCTTGCTTCCGCAAAATTGGAAACCAAATCCAAAATATTCGCGCACAGACACAAAAAATTCAAAACAGCTGACTATTCATATATCATGATGGGTGTCATCAGCACCATTCTCATCGTCTTCAACTTCTTGTTGAGCGGGGATGCCAATGATGTGTTCTGGACCATCCTGTCATTCAGCTTTGTTGTGTTCTTGTTGCCTTATATGTGGTTGTTCCCGGCATATGTCAAACTAAGACTGACGGACGAAGACACCAACCGTCCTTATACAGTGCCTCTCGGAAAAGCCGGTATGTGGATTTCTGCCATTTTAGGCGAATTATTCATCGGCTTGAGCCTTATTCTTCTGTTCACCGAAGGTCATCTTCTTTATTACCTCGTATTGATCATCGGCACATTGTTAACCACGGCTTACGGATTGTTCTTATACTACCGTAAACCAAACGAAGAATAAAACGAGTTTCATCATAAACATCAAAATATCCGATCGGGCTTTTTGCCTGATCGGATATTTTTTTATTCTAAAACCAACCATTCCAAA
>JAGYMP010000097.1 GCA_018400565.1 Bacilli bacterium
CCGATGATCCCCGGTTTGAGTTTGTCGACATAACCGAAATTCGTCAATCCGATCGAACCGTACACGTTACAGATCGACAAAACCAGGATTTCATCAATCCCATAAAGCGGATTGTCCTCGTCAATCAGTGTCTGAAGCGGTTCGGATAATTTCTTGTCTTCAGCTAATTTGTCGAGTTCAAGTCCCGTCAAAATCGCATTCTGGACTTCGCGTTTGGAAAGCACACGGTCAATCGCATCCTCGCAATCCTCATGTGTCAATCCTTCGAGATACTTGTATTGTAACTCATAGACGATCTCGGCGATGTCATTTATTGTGACGCCCCGTTTTTGGATCATCGCCAAAACGTAAGCTTTCATCTCTTTAGCTTTGATTAACATATACAATCACACTCCCTCGACGTGTTCGACGCCGATGACGCCGGGCACACGTTCCAAAAGAGTGTCTTCAATCATTTCACGAAGTGTCCCTTCCAATCCGATGCAGCCGACACACGCTCCCGTCAAACGGACATAGACAATACCGTCCTCAAAACGGATGAATTCGATGTCGCCTCCGTCTCTTTGAATGTAGGGCCGGATCAATTCGATCACTTCTTTGATTTCTTCGATGATTTCTTCATGTTCCATGGTTTTCACCCCTGCTTATTCTTTTTGATGCGCTTCAGAATATAATATGAACAATTATACGGACAGGATTCCGAGATATAATCGGGAATGACCTGATATGTTTCCTTTCCGTTGACGGAAAAACCTTTTAATCTCAGCATCCCGGCGGAATAATCGCCGACAATGTAACGATATTGATTCAGATATTTAATATATCGGTTGTTGAAATCGTCCAGAACGAATGCGTCCCGGTAATTTTTGACCAACTCATATGTTCCATGATCCGTCTCAATCATATTGCCACCTCGCTCTCGCATGATTATTGTATCACATAAGGTATATTTTCCCCAAACAATCCACAAAAAAAAGGGTCTTTAAGGACCCTCAAACATCATAACATCATGAAAACGTCGTTTTCGACCAAGACGATGGCTTCACAAATAATGGCTTTTTCCTCCCCGACAATTCCTAATCCTTCAAACGTCGTGGCTTTGATGGAAATTCGTTTTTCATCGATATCGAGGATATCCGCGATCCGTTTACGGATTTTCTTGACATAGGGTCTCAGTTTTGGTTTCTCAAGTGAAATCATCGTATCAAGGTTGGCGATGTGATACCCTTTGGATGTGACATAATTAATGACTTCCTCCAAAATAAGCGATGAGTCATAATCTTTGTATTTCGGATCGTCCTCGGGAAAGAAACGGCCCAGATCGCCAAGTCCGACGGCACCGAGAATCGATTCCGCGATGGCGTGCATCAAACAATCACCGTCCGAATATCCGACAGGTCCTTTTTCATGATCGATTTTGACACCACCCAGAATGAACGGTTTTCCTTTTTCGAGCGGATGGACATCTTTTGAAAATCCGACGCGCATCATAACAACTCCTCCATATATTTAAGATCCGACGGGTCGGTCACCTTTATATTATCATAATTGCCTTCAACAACAAACACCTTTTTTTTCGTATAGGCACGGTACAAAGATACATCATCGGTAAATCGCATGTTTTCTTCCTTTGCCCGGCGGTGTGCCGTCAGTATATCTGCCGTCATGAATGCCTGGGGTGTCTGCATGAGCCTCAACGCATCACGGTCAACATATGTGTCAATCAAACCGTTTTTTGCCAGGGACACTGAATCCTTCGGTCGCACACAAAGTGCGGCCGCTTTGTTTTCGGATAATTTCTCTTTAAGCCGGCTTAATGCCTCACTTCCCACATTCGGACGTGCGCCGTCATGGATCATCACACGGTCAGAGGAAACTTCGACAAGCCCGTTTCGGACGGAATCCTGCCGGGTTTCTCCGCCGGTGACAAATCGGCATCCGATGCCTTGAAGCGCCTTTCTCATGTCCTTGGTTTCCTCATTTTGGCAAACCACGATGATGTCTTCACAATCGTCATCATCCGCAAAAAGATGTGCGGTATGATAAATGAGCGGTTTGTCTTTGATGAGGACGAACATTTTGTTTTGGCCGGTTTTCATCCGTTTTCCCAAGCCGGCTGCCACAATCAGTGCGGTATACATACAATCATCCTTTCGGGCGTCAGTAGGTTGTCCATGGGCACATCATCCTCGTCGGCCCAACCGCCGGGGATGATTTGGAACGGATGACAAATCCCATACTTAAGAGCGCCCGCATCGTCTAAATAATGGTCATAATACCCTTTCCCGTATCCGATGCGTGCACCGTGACGGGTAAACGCAAGCCCCGGAACCAAAAACAAATCGATGCTTGTCTTTTCAAGCGGCGTACCGATGGGCTCTTTTAAGTTGAACGGTCCGTTTTGGAAGCCTTTGTCCGTCCGTGTGACAAACTCCATCTCGGCGGTCTCCGTCTTTTTGATTCGCGGGAAACAAAACGTTTTGTCATCATCCAAGAGCGGTAGGAGATCGATCTCATCGTCGAGCGGATAATACATCGCGACGACATCGGCACTTAAATAACCCGCATCCTGATGCAACAACGCGATTATGCGCGCGGATGCAATCCGTTGGTCTTTATCACTCAACGACTGTCTTTTTGCCTTCATTGTTTTACGTATCGATGCTTTATCCATCAACCATCATTTCCCGTAAACGGAATAATTCTGTTTTTTGTTGCGGATGGCTTCATTCATCGTTTTCGTCGCCAACGTCAACAATTCATCGGCTTTGTAATTGGACCACGCATCATAGCGCATGATACCTAAATTCGGATAAACGACCTGTTCGATGCCGCCGACCTTCAAATTCAGGTTCACAAGTTCTCCGCCGCTCTCAAGCGCCCGGAGCAACACCTCGTATTTTTGTTGATCTTTGATGATCATCGCAAACTGAATGCCGGTGATCCGAAAGATCGTGTTCGCACCTTTCGCAAAGTGATAGCGCATCTTATTGATGTATTCGGCGATTAATAGATTACCCGCATCACGGCCAAGCCGTTTGTTGATGTCGGGAATGTTGGTCAGTTGGAACATGACAAGATAAAACGGTTCGTTTTTGTTGATCAATGATGTCACATAACGAATGCACGTTTCTTCGGTCGGAAGTGAATCAATCTCGTCGATCGTCGTTTTTGGAAACAATTTGATGTCTAGCGGTTTGACCGAAGCGATGACATGCCTTTTTTTACCGAATAGGAAGGCTTTGCCTTTTTCCTCAACCCAGAGTTGGCCCTGCTCCGTCATGATTCGGTATTTGAGTTGGTAAGTGGTCTGTTTTTTCCATGCTTTGCGGACCACGGACAAATATTGGTTGCGGTCGTCCTCGCTGATTTTGGCGACATAATCCTCCATTGTGAATTCCGCATGATTCGTCCCTAAAAATTCGGACAATTGTTCGGTCACAAACAACGAATCGAGATTTTCATCATAAAAGATGATGCCTTCGTCCACCAATGACAGCGTGTGGATGAATCTGAGCCTTAGCAATTCGGATGTCGAGCGGATATCCTCAAGTTCTTTCTCAATCTCAAAGAAGTCATAATCCGTGAGGTTTTTCGTCACCCTGATTTTGTTTTTGAAGGTCACCCCGAACAAAACCACCAGTGCATAAAGCACATAGGTGAATTCGGTTTCATAGGCAGTGACATCCACAAACGTGATCAGATCCGGATCATACCGCATGATGCCATACACAGTGAGCGACACCACCAACAAAAGGAATTTCCAAATACGGAATTTCCGGTAGATGATGGTGCTGAATGCGAACAACACCACAAGCATGGCCAAACTGATGTATATAAATATCTGATTCATCGAATCAAACCTCTTTTCGTTTATTTCTTGATGTTGGTCTTAACATAAATGACCGGATAGTAATAAGTGAGGAATATGCCAATAAAGATCAAATTGTACCACGCAGAGACATAACGCTCGCCCGACACATAGGTGAATGCCAAAATACCCGTGAAAATAACGGCCCAAACCAATGTCAGTCCGTTCATAATGATCTTGAACAATCGCGTGGAAGCATAGTCTGTTTTTTGATCGAATTTATGGAAATCATAAAGCAACGGTTTACCTAGGAACCAAGAGACAAACAACACAAGCCCCATCGCCCCGAGCAGGTGATCATCCATATTGAGATGGTTGAAATCCGACCAGAAAACAGCCATGATCACCATTGCCGCGAGAATGCCCGCCATGATGTATTCATACACGGATGTTTTTGAAAACACATACCGTTTGAAAAAAATCAAGGCGACACTGAGACCGAGCGCAAACGGCAAGATCCAGATCAGCGCATAATAATTCGCCAAAAATGCGGCGGCGCCCCAGATGAGAAAATGAACAAAGAGGATCTGAACCCCGAGATTATGCCAATCGATTTTCGGTTGATAATCTTTTTTCGGTTCCTGATAATCATCGAGATCAAACACCTCGACAAAGACATCGAGATTTTGTTTATCTCCCATGTATTTGAAACCGGTCGATGCCTTCGCTTCGTCAAACGTCATTTTTTTCAACAACAGTTGTGAAAGAAGATCGTTCGTTGCATAAACCGATAGTTCGGGTTGCTCATACAAACCCCGGTATACCATGATATTTTTGTTTTTGGCACGGATGAAATACGTGCTGTTGCCGATATGGAAATTCACGTGAAACTCTTTTTTTCCGAGCAAACCCGGCACATAGTTATGCCGAATCATCATCATGATCTCGTCATTGCTCAGATAATAAAACGTATCGTCATTCTCTCCGTAATACAATTTTTCTTCAATGTTGTCGCCACAGCTCACACCGACGGATATCGCTCCGAACAGACCTGCTTCGGGTCTCAGGAAATCGCCTGCAAAAAACAGATTGCCGTGTAAGATGAGATGTTCGAAGTTTTCGATGTCGATCAACCGGTTGATGGACAGGTTTTTACGGACACTTCGGTCGGGCAAAACACCTCTGATCGCCGAAGGCGAACCCTCTTTAATCGCTACGATGTGTTTGTTTAATTTCGGGAACACTGTGCGAAGCCTTTTCAAAACCGCTTCCTCGGTATCCTTTTCAACGCTATCATAAGCGAAATCAAGACAAAATGCCCCATATCCCTCAGGGATCTCGTCTTCATGCCCGTTTGAATAATTTAACAACCGAAGCAGATTGGCCCCATCGTCGTGCATGGTATTGAAATGATACACATCATGCACAATGCCCATCTGGGCAGGTACCAGATTCGTGATCAAATAAAGCGTGTCGGTCTTAACCTTACGGGGTGCGGGCGGGAAGAAACGCTTCATCTCATCGATGAACTCCTCTTCATCGGGAAAATGTTTTTTACAAAAATCGACGGGTAATTGGTTGACGACAAAATACTTGGCATGAATCTTAACGCCCTCTTTCGTCAAAAGATGATTAAGCGAATTGTTTTTCACAACAAATTCATCGATTTTATGACGAACGATCATATCTTCACCCAATAATTTCAGGCGTTTTTTCATCTCCCGGATGATTTCACCCATATGTATTTTTCTGAGATAAAATCCTTCATAAAGACCGGTGAAGAAATTAATGAAAAAATTATAAGCGTTGATTTCTTCAGAACGCAAACCCCTGATATTCGCAAACAATGTGAATTCCTCAATCAAATCCTCATCACTGAAATATTTCAGTAACAGGTTTTTGAGTGAATAATCCCCCCATTCAATCATAAGCGATGTAAGCGTGTATTCGGTGTTTTCAAGCATATTGAGGCGTTGTTCGAGATAGTTTTCATGATGGCGTTTCAAATCATCGAAGAAACGGATGATCGCATCCCGTTGTTTGGGATAATACCGGATGAGATAAACACGAAAATCATTCAACGCACGTTTCCTGCGGCGCATACTTCCGTCTGCGTCGATGATGATGTCCTCCGTGCATCGTTTTCCATCCAGGACATCCGATAATCCGAGCACACGCAAATAACGGTCCAGAAGACCGCCTTCCTGCAACCCCGTGATATCATTGTTTCTTTCATGAAAGAAATCAATGGAATGATTCTCGGGATCGGTCAATGTCACCTTGTTCCTTCTTGGCGTCGGATCGTCAATCACAAGCACCTTCCGCATCTTGCGTGCCAAAAACAAAGCAAGCGTCAGACTCGTGACATCGCTTCCCACGACGACCACATCATATTTTTTCAAAAAATCACCGCTTTTGGTTGGGTTCTGTCAATCAAATTATATCACAGCGTCACAAAAATTACTATATGCGGACTGTGGC
>JAGYMP010000098.1 GCA_018400565.1 Bacilli bacterium
AGTGGATGTGATCTGACTTATGTCGAACACGATATCCTTGAGCATCCTCCCGTCTTCAATGATCTTCCGCAGAGCCGTGATGACGATAAAAAGGCAGAAACGCTTGAAATTCGCCTCACAGATGACATCCGGGGAATAAATGTGGTGGTCTATTATGTGTTATTTGCCGATGAAGACGTGATCACGAGACGAGCTGTATATGAAAATGTTTCTGATCATCCGTTCACATTGGAAAAGGCATTGAGCATGAATCTTGATATGCCTCATGAGAACTATTCCTTTTTGACACTTGACGGTGCTTGGATACGTGAGCGTCAGCTGACGGAACATCGATTGGATTACGGTATTTTCAAAGTTGATTCCAAAAAAGGCGTGTCCTCAAATGACCGCAACCCTTTTGTTGCCATAAAAAAGGAACATACAAGTGAAAATCACGGTGAATGTTATGGGATATCCCTGATATACAGCGGAAATTTTGAAATTACATGCGAGATTTCACCGCATCGTTTAATGCGCGTTCTTGCAGGCATCAATTCTTTTGATTTCCGAAAAGAACTGCAACCTCATGAATCTTTTATCACCCCCGAAGCCGTACTTACCTATTCGGATGAAGGTCTGTCGGATTTAAGTCGTCATTTTCATGAGTTTATCAATCATCATATCATTAAAAAAAAATGGCGGAACGTAAAACGACCGATTGTCTATAATAATTGGGAAGCGACTTTTTTCGATTTTTCTGAACGAAAACTTATCAAATTGGCAAAGAAGGCAAAAAAACTCGGTATCGAACTATTTGTTTTGGATGATGGTTGGTTTAAGAAACGTAATGACGATCACTCATCCCTCGGTGATTGGTTTGCTGATAAAAGAAAACTGCCATCCGGATTAGATGGTTTGTCAAAGAAAATCCGTAAAATGGGTTTGGATTTTGGTTTGTGGGTTGAGCCGGAAATGGTCAGCCAGGACAGCGAGTTATATCGGAATCATCCTGACTGGGCTCTGCAATTTCCTGATATCCATCCTTCTCTCGGCCGAAACCAATTGGTCCTTGATCTGACAAATCCCGATGTGAGGGATTATCTGGTGGATGTATTGACCAATGTTTTCACGGATGCTGAGGTTTCTTATGTCAAATGGGATATGAACAGGAATTTTTCTGATGTTTTCTCACACCACGCAAACAAGGATGTGAGAAAACATTATTTTCATGCATACACACTGGGGTTGTATGATGTGCTGTCTCGTTTGACCACCGCTTTTCCGAATATTTTATTTGAATCCTGCGCGAGCGGTGGCAATCGGTTTGACATGGGAATGTTGTATTACATGCCTCAAACCTGGACATCGGATGACACCGACGGACATGAGCGGATAAAAATAC
>JAGYMP010000099.1 GCA_018400565.1 Bacilli bacterium
CCCAAAAGCAATGATCCGATTTCGACAGCACGAATGCCGCCTTCGAGATAAAGCTCGTTGCACACAGCCTGTGCAGGAAATTGATCGAACGGGATATGCGGACACATTTTACCGCAATCGACAAAAACCGCATGACCGCCTGTCGGTTTTTGGATGGGAATGTGTGCTTCATCCAATAAGTCACCCAAAAAATTAACTTGTTTGATTCTATGTGCCAGATAAGTCTCATCCAGCGCCTCATCCAATCCGACCGCCAAAGCTTCCATGTCCCGTCCGGCCATGCCGCCGTATGTCGGAAAGCCTTCCATCGGCACGAGATTTGTCCGGCAAATCTGATACAGCTTTTCGTCATCTTTGATGGCAATCAATCCGCCGATGTTGACAAGGCCGTCCTTCTTTGCGCTCATCAGAAAAACATCAGCCAAATCGAAAAACATTTTCGCGATAGCACGAACACTTTTATCACGCATGCCTTGTTCACGGTGTTTGACGAAATAAGCGTTCTCCGCATAACGCGCCCCGTCGATGACCACGGGAATGCCTTGTTGCTTGGCGATCTCTGCGACGGCTTTCATGTTCGCATAAGAAACGGGTTCTCCGCCGGCTGAATTGTTGGTGATCGTCGCGATAATCGCCGCGATGTTTTCTTTTCCTTTTGATGTGATTATCGTTGTCAGTCTCTCAATATCGAAATTGCCTTTGAACGGATGGTTTGTCCCGATGTCAAAACACTCGGGACACACGACATCGACCGCTCGTCCACCGGCGATTTCAACATGCGCACGTGTGGTGTCAAAATGCGTGTTGGACAAAACGAGCATGCCTTCTCGTTTGATCAGTTCGGGAAGCACGATTTTTTCGGCACCCCTGCCCTGATGGGCCGGCATGACATATTTATAACCGGTAATGGTTTTTACGGTTTGTTCAAGCCTTGAGAAACTTCTGGATCCCGCGTAAGATTCATCACCCGTCACCAAAGCTGCCCATTGATGGTCACTCATCGCGCCGGTTCCGGAATCCGTGAGAAGATCGATAAAGATATCCTTGCTTTTGAGTTGGAAGGGGTTATACCCGGCTTCCTTCAGTTTCTTTTCCCGCTCACCGCGGGAAATCAGACGGATTTCCTCAATCGTCTTGATTTTATAGGGGGGCACACGCAAACGATTCGCATCATCCATCGCATTCATCCTTTCATATCCGCACAACGTTTTGGTTCCTCAAACAACGATAACGATTTTATTCCTTCTTCTTCGTATGTTTTTCCAACAATGACACACTTTCGATTTGTGTGGTCTGCGGAAACATGTCAACTGGCGTGACTTCCAAGATATCATATCCGCCGGCATGCAGATATTTAAGATCGCGTCCCATGGTTGCCTGATCGCATGATATATAGATGATGCGTTTGATGCCCATGTTGATGATTGTTCTCAATGTTTGTTTGCTGACACCTTTTCGCGGAGGGTCGATTACGATCACATCAAATTTAAATTTTCGCCACTTGCGCATGACCTGATCGACGTTGCCGACCTCGAAAAATGTGTTTTTGATGTTGTTTTTCCTGGCATTGATCCTTGCATCCGTGATGGCTGATCGTATCCATTCGACACCAAAGACCTTATGTGCTTTTTTGGCAAGGTACAAGCCGATCGATCCAATGCCGCAATAAGCGTCGATGATTTTTTCGCGGCCTGTCAGATTGGCATATTGTTCGACAAGCCCCAACAACTTCTCCGCCTGTAGCGTATTGGTCTGAAAGAATGACCGAAAACCGATTTCAAATGTCAAATCGCCGATTTCCTCGGTAACGTGATCTTTGCCGTAAAGCACATGGATCGGATCTTTTGACATCGGTGATTCATCATCGGTGACCGTAAGTCCGATACCGACCAAATCCGATGATTTCTCAATCAACCGGTTGACGAGTTTATCACGATTGTCAAACGTTTCTTTCGCGGTTTGCAACAACAACGTCATTTCCCTTGATGAGTTTGCTTCCCGGATGACGGCTGATTTAAGCACGCCGACGCCGAGAACGTCATCATAGGCGCGGATGCTGAACTCATCGCATAAATTCTTAAAAAGATTCAGTAACTCAAAGGAACGTTTACCCATGATGTAACATTCTTCGATGTCCACGAGTTCGTGGGATTTCGAGCGAAAGAAACCTGCTTTGATCCCATCTTCAGTCTGTCGGAATTTGATCTCAACTTTATTTCGGTAATGGTATGGATTGACCATGCCGGCCGTGGTATTGATTTTGACGTCTTCCAGCCCGTTATGTTCCAGCACGGATTTGATCCGGTATTTTTTGAAATTGCACTGAACGTCATAATCCATATGCATCAAACCGCATCCGCCGCATTCATAAAAATGCTTACATTTCGGAACCACCCGGTATGGGCTGCGGCTGATCCTTTCGATGATTTTACCGAAACCGTAGCGGGATTTTCGGTCGGTCACATATATCTTCGCCACTTCACCTTTCAGCAAATTTTCCACAAATACTGTATATCCGTCTTCCAGTTTGCATACGCCGAGTCCATCATACGTCAAATCAATGGCTTCGACCGTCACAGCCTGCATTTGTTCCATCCTGACAACATCCTTTCGGAATCCTGAGCTCACAAAAAAATCAACTGTATATATTATATCATATTTGCCGGCCGCTTTCGACATTTATTTTATCATCAAGACCTTATAAACGCCCTGAAACGGGCATATAAGACAATTCCAAAACCTCTGGCATTTGAACGTTTGTTTGCATAAAAAAAGCCGCTCTAAGAAACAAGCGGGCCTTTTTCATAATGTATCCACGGCTTTATTCCGCATAAACCATGTCGTCGCCGCAATGGTGCCGATAAGAGAGAAGACATAGAAGGATACAATGGATATTTGTGAGATCAACAATCCCGCGGTGAGTGAACCAAGAGGAATCAAGGCTTGTGACAGGACCGTTGCCAGCGATGAAACCTTACCCAGTTTGTCTTTGTCGACATTTCTTTGCAAAATCATGTTTACCGGGACATTCAACAAAATATTGAAAACGCCGAGAGTCAACGAAACGATTGTCAACAACACCAGCACCGGATTGATTTCAATCACATGGAGATAGTATAATATCATGAGTATCGATTGAAAAGACAACATGACGGCAAACATGAAGATTGAAAACTTAATGGTTGAGGCGTACTTGTCCTGCGTCTTCTTCCGAGCATAGATCAGTGACATGATCAAAGCGGAAACGGAAAACGTCGCCATGATGATTGAATACCAGTTTGAAGGTCCTAACAACTCTGAAAACAGATAACCGTCCGTCAAAGCTAATTTAAATTCGACAAAGTACGGCATCGCGTTTGAGAAAATCGGACTGACAAAGAAGTTGATCGCCAGCACTCCGAGCAAAAGAGAAAGAATTGCTTTTTGGCTGCGCAAATAGAAAAACCCTTCTTTGATGTCTTTGAAAACAGCTTTCTTCCCGCTTTCATCGGCGACATGGTCGTTTTTGTCATAAGTGATGAAAACTTCTGATGCAGCGGAGATGATGTATCCCAGACCATTGATCGCGAATATCCATTCGATATCCATGGTCGCATAAACGATGCCGCCGAGCACCAAGCCGATGATGTTCTGAATGTTTGCGGATCCCCTAAGGAGTGATGATGCTTGTTGCAAAAGGTGGTCCGGGATGATAAATCTTAACAGCGATGAGCTTGCCGGATTGAAAAATGCGCCGTTCAACGCCAAAATGACATTCATCGCGAACAATACCGCAAGCAGCGTGAAAATCCCGGGTTCCGTCCATAAGATCCAAGCGACCGCCAATATCACTAAACCACGTATAAAATCTGTGATCCACATGATTTTCACTTTGTCGAAACGATCGGCAATCGAACCTCCGAAAGGTACTGCGATGACCAGGATAAGGCCGCTCAAGGCCAGGTACAATCCCTGTGTCAATGCGGCGCTGCCCCGCCCGAAAGCATCCGCGACAACATCCAGAATATAGAGGCTGATAGCGAAATTGAACAAGATATGGGCGATGTTGGAAACCATCACACCGCCCAGCAGTAAATTGAAATTCCTGTTCCGGAATACGTGTCTTTGGTTTTTTTCCATGATTCTGATCCTTTATTCGACGATGATTTTGACGACGTCTCCTTCAGAGGAGGTAACGTTCACGATTTCACCGACCACGCCGGAATTGATCATGTCTATCAACTCATCGACATCCATGTCCAATTCATCGATGGAATCCAATTTGAACTTCTTGCTTTTCAGAAGCTTCGCAAATTCAATCGGCAATTCCATTCTGACCTTGTCTCCCTCATGGGAGTCGACATGGATCTTCAGCATCCGAAACTGACTTTTACTCTTCGGGCCTTTCTCTGCCACGGGATACTCCTCTTCCGCTTGGAGCGCGTTCAATAGTTTTTCTGCTTGATCCGGACTGATGATCCCATCCGACAACAATTCCAAAATCTTCATTCTTTCTTCTTTCAGATCTTTCTTTTTCATCATGGGCACCTCATTTCGCCTTCTTCAGTAAATCGGCCGCGTCATCGACGCTCAATTCACCGTTTTTGATTTTTTCCAGAATGTCACTT
>JAGYMP010000100.1 GCA_018400565.1 Bacilli bacterium
AAGTGACATTCTGGAAAAAATCAAAAACGGTGAATTGAGCGTCGATGACGCAGCCGATTTGCTGAAGAAGGCGAAATGAGGTGCCCATGATGAAAAAGAAAGATTTGAAAGAAGAAAGAATGAAGATATTGGGTTTGTTGTCGGATGGAATCATCAGCGCAGATCAAGCAGAGAAACTTTTGAACGCCCTTGAAACAGCTGAATCATCCGAGGAAATCGTAGAAAAAGCGAAGAAGAAAAGTCAGTTTCGTATGCTGAAGATTCACGTTGATTCCCATGAAGGGGATAAGGTCAGAATGGAATTGCCGATCGAATTTGCGAAACTTCTGAAAAGTAAGAAGTTCAAACTGGATTCCATCGACGAATTGGACATGGATGTCGATGAGTTGATTGACATGATCAATTCCGGTGTGGTCGGCGAAATCGTGAACATTACTTCCTCTGAAGGCGACGTAGTCAAGATTATCGTCGAATAAAGGAAGACAATCATGGAAAAACAACAAAGCCATGTATTCCGGAATAAGAATTTCAATTTATTACTGGGCGGTGTGTTGGTTTCAAACATCGCCCATATCTTGTTCAATTTCGCAATCAGTCTCTATATATTAGGTATTGCAGGCGATGCCTTCGGACGAGGAAACGCTGCATTGACCCAAGGGTTGTATCTGGCGTTGAGCGGTCTTGTCCTAGTCATCGCCGTACCTTTCGGAGGTTCACTTGCCGATCGCTTCGATAAAGTGAAAATCATGTGGATCACGGATTTTTTGCGGGGTTTTGTGATATTGGCGGTCGCTTGGGTATTATGGACGGAACCGGGGATTTATACGTTGCTTGCGGTGTTGTTCGCGATGAATGTCATCTTGGCAATCAACGGAGCGTTTTTCAATCCGGCAAGTTCATCGTTGCTCCGGTTTATTGTGCCCGATCATCTTTTGCAACAGGCATCATCGCTTCTCAGAGGATCCGCAAATATCCAAAACATCATCGGGTTGGTGCTTGGCGGTATCATTTATGCGACCATGGATATTGAATGGATTTTTGCGATCAACGGCTTGGGGTATATTATATCCGCTGCGACGGAAATCTTCATCACATATGATAAGTCCGATCATGTTTCAAAGAATAGTGAAAAGAAACGTGTTTTCAGTGATATCAAAGAAGGATTTTTTTACCTGCGTGGTGAAAAGGCGGTTTTATATCTTTTGCTCGGTGCACTCGCGATTAATTTCTTTGTCAGTCCGATTTATTCAAATGCGATGCCATATTTCATTGAATTTAAATTGGCTTTGACGGAAGGGTATCTGTTTTCAGAATTGCTTAAACCGGCCAACTGGTATTCGATTATCATGGCGACGTTTTCAATCTCGGCTTTGATCATGTCATTGATCTATGCACGGAAGAAGACACAGGATAAGTATGCATCGACGATCAAGTTTTCAATGTTCATGTTTGCTGTTATTCTTTCTTTTCAATCAATTCTGATGATTTTATATTACATAAATGTGATTGAAATCAATCCTGTGTTGGTTATGCTGACAATCGTTTCATTGACTCTCGGTATCTTTAACATCATGTTGAACGTTCCTGTGACTCTGATTTTACAGAGAAATGTCGACAAAGACAAACTAGGGAAGGTTTCATCACTGGCAACGGTTCTATCACAAGCTTTGATTCCTATCGGTTCACTCACCGCGGGATTGTTGATTTCACAAATATCCATTGTGTCATTTTATTTCTTTTCTCTTTTTGGCACCATTGTTGCGACAACCTGGGTTATCCGTAATAAAACCTTGGACACATTATGATAAATAGCCGCTTGTTTTATGAAGCGGCTTTTTTTATGTGAATAAACGTTCAAATTTCAGATGTTTTCGATCGACCGTACATCCCCATGTTAGGGCATTTATAAGATCTTCATGATAAAATAAATGTCGAAAGCGGGCGGCAAATATGATATAATATAAGCAGTTGATTTTTTTGTGAACTCAGGATTCCGAAAGGATGTTGTCAGTATGGAACAAATGCAGGCCGTGACGGTCGAAGCCATCGATTTGACGTATGATGGACTCGGCGTATGCAAACTGGAAGATGGATATACAGTATTTGTGGAAAATTTGCTGAAAGGTGAAGTAGCGAAGATATATGTGACCGAACGTAAATCCCGCTATGGGTTCGGTAAAATTATCGAACGGATCAGCCGTAGCCCGTACCGTGTGGTTCCGAAGTGCAAGCATTTTTATGAGTGCGGCGGATGCGGTTTGATGCATATGGATTATGACGTCCAGTGCAATTTCAAGAAATACCGGATAAAATCCGTGCTTGAACACAACGGGTTGGAAGATGTCAAAGTCAACACCACGGCCGGCATGGTCAATCCTTATCATTACCGAAACAAAGTCGAAATAAAATTCCGCCAGACGGAAGATGGCATCAAGGCAGGATTCTTCCGCTCGAAATCCCACGAGCTCGTGGATATCGAAGAATGTTATATCATGGGCAAACGCTCCTTTGAGTTATTGAATCTTTTTAAGAATTTATGCGATGAGTTCAACATCCGTGCCTACGATGATGTTCTCGGTGTCGGTGTGCTTAAATCAGCCGTCATCCGGGAAGCCAACTCATCGAGGGAAATGACATTGTTGTTGCAAACCGCAAAAGAAACATTCGATAATCGCGATAAACTCGTCAATCGGTTGATTGATAAATCATCGGATTTGGTCGGCATCGGGCTTACCGTCACTGACGATGAATCGCCGATGTCCAAGGACCCGATCCATGTGCTTTATGGCAAAGATCACGTCACAGAAGAAATCGGCGATCTGACATTTGAAATCGGCTTTCGGTCATTCTTTCAGACGAACACGCTACAGGCGGAGAAATTGTTCAAACTTGTTGAACAATACGCTAATCTGACAGGACGCGAAAAAATCATTGATGCTTATTGCGGCATTGGATCGATTGGATTGTATCTGGCCCAAAAAACACATAAGGTGTTTGGCATTGAATGGATACGCTCGGCGATCACGGACGCAAGAATCAATGCCAGGAAAAACAAAATCAAAAATACCTTTTTCGAGGTTGGCAACGTCGATCAGGTCATGCGCAAATGGCGGAAATTCAAATTCGATGTGATGGTGATCGATCCACCCAGAAAAGGCGTCAACAAGCAAACACTGAAAACAATCATCAAAATGGGCATCAAACGGATTATCTATGTATCGTGTGACCAGGCAACCATGGGACGCGATCTCAAATACCTACATGCCGGCGGATATGATATCTTAGAAGTCACCCCCGTCGACATGTTTCCGCAAACCACGCAAATCGAAAGTGTGTCAGTGTTGGAAAAACATACGGAAGAAAAGAAATAAAATCGTTATCATTGGTTGAAGGAATCAAAACGTTATGCGGATGTGAAAGGATGAATACGATGGATGATGTGAATCGTTTCAGTGTGCCCCCTTATAAAATCAAGACGATTGAAGAAATTCACCTGATTTCCCGCAGTGAGCGGGAAAAGAAACTGAAAGAAGCCGGGTATAACCCCTTCCAACTCAAAAGCAAAGATATCTTCATTGATCTTTTGACGGATTCCGGTACCGGGGCAATGAGTGACCACCAATGGGCAGCTTTATTGACCGGAGATGAATCCTATGCGGGTTCAAGGAGTTTCTCAAGACTTGAAAAAACCGTAAAAACCATCACAGGTTATGATTATGTCATGCCTGCCCACCAGGGAAGGGGCGCTGAAAAAATTGTACTTCCCGAATTGATCAAACGCGAAGGCATGTTCGTTTTGTCCAACACGCATTTTGACACAACGCGTGCGCATGTTGAAATCGCCGGCGGACGTGCGGTCGATGTCGCGTGTCCCGAATGTTTTGACATCGGAACAAACCATCCGTTCAAAGGCAATTTTGATATTGAGCGACTTAAAACGATCATCACATCCAAAGGGAAAGAAGACATCGCGGCGATCATTGCGACGATCACCAACAATTCAGCCGGTGGCGAACCTGTTTCTTATGCAAACATGAAAGCTGTCGCAGACATTGCCGAACGCGATGGCATCCCTTTGGTCATCGACGGGGCACGTTATGCTGAAAACGCCTATTTCGTCAAGCATCGCGAACAAGGCATGCACGATAAAAGTGTTCGTGAGATTGCGAAGATGTTTTTCGATTTGGCTGATGTCTTCTTGATGAGTGCCAAAAAAGACGGCCTTGTCAACATCGGTGGATTGATTGCCATCAAAGATGACGAAGAATTGTATCAGGTTTGCCGGACAAACCTCGTGCCGATGGAAGGCTTTCCCACGTACGGCGGCATGGCCGGGCGGGACATGGAAGCTTTGGCTGTCGGATTGGACGAGGCCCTGGATGAGACTTACTTGGCCCACAGAATCAATCAAGTCGCCTATTTGGGTGAGTTGTTGAAAGAAGCACACATCCCCATCCAAACCCCGACAGGCGGTCATGCGGTTTTTGTTGATTGCGGTGGGATGTGTCCCCGCATTCCGTTCGATCAATTCCCCGCACAGGCCGTATGCAATGAACTTTATCTTGAAGGCGGTATCCGTGCTGTTGAAATCGGATCATTGCTTTTGGGAAGAGATCCGGATACTAAGGAAAACAAAAAAGCAGCCGCCGAATTCATGCGCCTTA
>JAGYMP010000101.1 GCA_018400565.1 Bacilli bacterium
CGTACGAACAGTTTTGGAGACTGTCGTGCTACCATTGACACCACACCCCTAAAAAATTTACACCATTACTATTATCGAATATTTTGGCCGTTGTGTCAAGCAAAACATCCGACACACGGAAAATGACCTAAATTTTTAAGGTCATTCCCGTGACTGTCTGGATTTGATAACTTTTTTACGGGAAAATTCCTCCCGGTCTTTTTCCTCGAGTGCGTCAGTGATGTATTTGATGTTGCTTTTAAAATCCGGTATGACGATATTGTCCAGTGCATTTGCCCGTTTTTGTGCTTTTCGGATCGCATTGGCAAGGCGGTAAACACTGTTGTCGATCTCAGCGAGTTTTACCGTCATATCCAATACCTCTCGGAACTTTCTGTACGCATAATCAAATTTTGTGTTCGTGTTTTCGATGCCGTATTTGAGTCTGATCTCTTGTTTTTCGTGAGAGACCTTGGGAATTTCGACACCCATCACGCTCCGGTATGTCACTTCAAGCCCGTTGTCGATTGAAATCGCACGGGCGATGTCATTGACGACGCCCAATGTGATATTGGCTTCCTGTAAGGCTTGATATGCTTTCTTGTAGGTCGAGGAAATCTTATCACGTAATTCCCGGACATCATCCAGAAGAGACATCATCTCACGAATCAGAATATTGCGCTTTTTATCCATGAGCTCATAACCCTTTTCAGCCAAATCAAGGGACTTTTTAAATGATATCAAGTTTCCTTTCGTTGGGAAGACCTGTTTGTTGGCCATGGTTATTCACCCGCCTGAGCGAATTTTTGGACAACGGATTCCTTTTTGATTTTAAATCGGTCTTTGGCTTCTTTGGGACTGTAACGTTTATCAAGCTCATCCTCTTCGACGCGGTCGAGTTCATCTTTGGGCAATGTCGACAAGAGCAACCAACCGAGATCGAGCGTGTCATCAATCGTGCGATTTGTTTGCTCGCCCTGTCCGATGAAATGCTCTTCAAACAGATCGCCGAATTGTATGTAAGCTTTGTCAATGTCGCTCAATTCATCCTCGCCGATGACGGATGCCAGGCTTCTTGCGTCCTGGACTTGTGCGTAGGATGCAAAAAGTTGGTTCATCATCGTCTGATGGTCCTCCCGTGTGTACCCCGCTCCGATACCGTCTTTCATCAATCGGGAGAGAGACGGTAAAACGCCGATGGGCGGAAAAACACCGTGTTGATTCAGATCACGGTCCAACACAATCTGACCCTCCGTGATATAACCTGTTAAATCAGGCACCGGATGGGTGATGTCATCATTCGGCATCGTCAAAATCGGAATCTGCGTCACCGATCCCTTTTGATCTTTGATGATACCAGCGCGTTCATAAAGATTGGCAAGATCGGTGTATAAGTACCCGGGGAACCCTTTGCGTGCGGGGATTTCGCCCTTGCTTGAGGAAAATTCCCGCAGTGCCTCGGCATACGCCGTCATATCGGTTAAGATCACCAACACATGCATATGGTGCTTGAATGCGAGATACTCGGCGGCCGTGAGCGCACATCTCGGTGTCATGATGCGTTCG
>JAGYMP010000102.1 GCA_018400565.1 Bacilli bacterium
CTTCCTTTGACGCGGCAATTGATGTTTTTATCGATCCGTATGTACGGAAGGGATTATATTATCAATACGGATTTGATCGATTATGCCTTATCCCCGTCATCGATCATCATTTATCTTTTTTTGTCACTGGTTTTTGGTATCTATTTGACATTCGAGATCGTTGTGCTGGGCTTGTTGTTTTACAAATCCGAAAACGATGAGGACATCAGTTTAAAATCCTTGATATTGGCCGGATTGCGTAGGTCAAACCAAATGATCAAACAATATCACATCGTCATGATATTGTCGGTGTTCATTTTCTTTTTCACGATTGAACTTTTCCACGTCGCCGGCATCGCTTCGACGTTTCGCATACCGCCTGTTGTTCTCATCATCATGGATCATGTCCCTTATCTGAGGAAAATCTTCAGTTTATCCGTCATCGGATTGTTTCTTCTGTTCGGTGCGACGGTTTTTCTTGAGATCGCCGGCATTCATGATGGCGGAAGCATCAAAAATACATTGAGGACGAATTATATGTTGATGCGAAAAAGAACATGGCGGATATATGCCGAATTCTTTTTAATCAATGCGTTTTTGAATATTATCATTTACGGTGTCTATATGGCGGTCGTCGGTTTGGCTGCGCTTGTGATATCCGTTTTTTATTCGACCTCCGCGGTGTTCGGCATCATTTTGACCATTTTATACACATTGTTTGTTATTGTGGGTTTCTTGTTCACGATCATCCTTATGCCGGTCAATTTTGCGTGGATCAACAGTGCATATTATGACCGTAAGCCCCGATCCAATCAGAAACTGGATAAGGTGTTTCAGGCATTCGATAAAAAACATTGGTTTGAGAACAAGCGATTGGTAAAACGAACCATCGCCGTCGTTGTTGTGGCTATTTTTTCATTGAATGTCTTTACTGTCGTTGATTTGGTCCGCAATCCGACACCATCCATACAAGTTTTCCAGAAACCAAGCATTATCGCACACAGGGGCAGTTCGGCCTCGGCACCCGAGAACACACTTGC
>JAGYMP010000103.1 GCA_018400565.1 Bacilli bacterium
GGGTGAGAAATTCGATGAATGGCGTAAAATCGTCCGTGGCGAAGTCCAAATCGCAATCGGTGCCCGCAGTGCGTGTTTTGCACCGTTTGAGAATCTTGGCTTGGCGATTGTTGATGAGTGTCATGAAACAACGTACAAACAAGAAGACAATCCCAACTACTATGCCATCGATATATTGAACAAAAGAGCTAAATTGCATCAGATGCCTGTTATTTTGGGATCGGCAACACCCAACATTGAATCATATGCCAAAGCAAAACGGGGTCATTATGTTTACCTGCCTTTAAAAAATCGTGCACAAAACGCTGCTTTGCCGACCATTGAGACAGTCGACATGCGCAAAGAATTCAAAGCGCGGGGAAACACGGTTTTATCGGAATATCTTCGGTCCGCAATCGAAGAACGTCTTATTAAAAACGAACAGACGATCTTATTGTTGAATCGCCGCGGTTATGCGAATTTCATGATATGCAGGAACTGTGGGTATGTTTTCAAATGCCCCAATTGCGATGTTTCATTGACATACCATCATCATGACCAAACGTTGAAATGCCACTATTGCTCCCACAAAGAACCAGTACCGAAAAAATGTCCGTATTGTGACAGCAAAGCTCTCCGGATGATGGGGTCCGGCACGCAGAGACTCGAGGAAACGCTCCATAAGCTTTTTCCGGATGCCACTGTTGTGCGGATGGACAATGACACAACCCGCACGAAAAACGCACACCGCAAGCTTCTCGGTACATTTGAGCGGGACGGCGATATTTTGCTTGGCACACAGATGATTGCCAAAGGACTTGATTTTCCGAAAGTCACGCTGGTCGGCATTTTACAAGCGGATGGATCACTGTTTCAGGGCGACTTCCGTGCGCCGGAGAAAACATTTCAGTTGATCATGCAGGTCTCCGGACGCTCCGGACGGCATGAACTCGCCGGGCACGTCATCATCCAGGCGTTTAATCCAGAGCACTATGCCATCGATTATGCATTGAATCAGGATTATGAAGGATTTTATGAACATGAGATGCGTCTCAGGAGAAAAGCACGTTATGTTCCGTTTTATTATATGGTTGAAATAAGTCTGACCCATTCAAATGTGCGCGATCTTTGGTTGTTCGGAAAAAGCACGGTCGATGGTTTAAGGAAGACACTTTCGGAATCCGCAATCGTGTTGGGACCCGCCATGCCCGTGATCTCCAAAATCAATAACCGTTATTTATGCAAGGTCACCATCAAATACCAACATGAAGATCGTCTTTCTGAGGCTTTGTCCGAGGTCAGACAGTCAGCGGATGACAATGATGTTTATGTGACCATTGACAACACACCGATGTTAGGATAGTGATAAGATGAAAATCGTATTTATGGGAACCATGGATTTTGCCGTTGAATTGCTTGAAGGTCTTGTGGATCACCACGAGGTCAGTCTCGTGGTCACCCAACCGGATCGTCCATCAGGCAGGAAACAAAAACTCAAGCCGTCACCGGTCAAGAAAAAAGCGATGGAACTCGATCTCGAGCTTTTCCAGCCTAAAAACATCAAGAAAAACCACAACCCCATATTAGAACAAAATGCGGACATTCACATCGTGGCCGGATATGGCCAGATGATACCCGATGATGTGCTTTATGCACCGCTGCATGATTCCGTGAACGTGCATGCTTCACTTTTGCCGAAATACCGGGGGGGATCACCCATGCATGCTGCAATCAAAAACGGCGATGAATATACGGGTGTCACGACCATGAAGATGGTCAAAAGGATGGATGCGGGTCCAATCTATGATCAAACCAAGGTTGATATCGCACCGGACGACAATGTCGGGACCCTTGAACGGAAGCTAAGTGTCGCCGGACGCCGTCTTTTGTTGAACACACTCCGGTCAATCGAAGCAGGAACCGCCACGTTGAGAGACCAAGACAAAGACCAGGTGTCGTTTGCATATCATATCCGTCCCAAAGACCGCTATCTGGATTTTACACAGACCGCCGAGGAACTGAGAGACCATATCCGAGCCTTCAATCCCTGGCCGATCGCACGTTTCAGGATCGATGATGAAACATGCAAGGTCTTCGAAGCGGAGGTCATCAAGGAAGACAAGCCATTCGGACAACCCGGTGAAGTTGTGGTTGCCGATAAAAAACGGCTTCATATCCAAACGAAAAAACACCAACTTGCCATCGAGTCCATCCAATATCCCGGTAAGAAACGGATGGACATTGATGCTTTTATGAACGGCATCGGCCGATCGTTGTTTTATGAGGGTAAGATTATCAAATAAAGCCGCCATCAGTCATTCATTTATGTTATAATAATATATTAGAATAAAGGAGTATGGGATAACATGAAAAAATCACAACGTTCACTTTTTTCACGCGATGAAATGTACAATCTCAATGTGGAAATCCTAAAGAAACGCGGCGTCAGTGTTGATGACATCGCCGACATTGCTTTTAAGCAACAATCCAAATGGAACGATGATATCTCATACAGCGTCTGCAAGGAATCAGTCGATAAGATTTTGTCACTGAGAGACACGTTCCATATCTTGCATCTCGGAGCTGAAATCGACCGATTGACGGAAGAGGAAGCCTTTGAAGGCCCGATTCAGGCCGTGTTGGCTTCGGATTTGGGCATGTTCGGCATCGATGAACTTTTCGGATTGGAACTTGCCGGGATGTACGGCACCATCGGAAAAACAAACTTCGGTGACATTGATGTAAACAAACCGGGCATCGTGGACACATTGAATGATTCAGGAAAAAAATCACACAAGGCATGTCATACGTTCTTGGACGACATCGTAGGCGCCATCGGCGCAGCGGCGTCAACCCGTGTCGCGCAGATTGAAAACGAAAACGAAGCACGGAAGGATCATCGTTACGTCGAACAGAAATTGTTCTGATTTTTTGTTCGGACGAAGGAGGTGAGGCGACGTGGATGAAAGGGAAAAGGCACTCGATGAATTTTTCCGAAAACAGGAATCATCGGGAAAGAAGAAAAGAGACAGCGAAGAAAAAGACAAAAACATCGACCGTTATTTTGAAAAGGTTGCGGCAAAAAAATCAGAAGAAAAACCAACCCTTTTAGACAAAATCGTCGATTTTTTCCGTATCACGTCCTTCAAAAACAAATTCAATGAAGACAAAGTCGCTTCCAACAAAAAGCGATACGAAGACGAAGACCGCGGAAAATTTGTCGTTTTATGGGATAAAATAACACAATTTTTCATCAATCGTTTCAGTTTCGAGGCCGGTGTGGATATTTTGGACGAAACATCGGTGCTTTATCGGAAAAACCTTGTGATTCGCAATATCATCTGGATCACCAACATCGTGTTTATCTTATTTGTGCTGATAGGTTCGGAAGCAGGAAACATCAAGGTCAATCTTATTGTGACCTTTGCCTTTTTTCTTGTCATGTTTTTCACGAACCGGACCACGAAACGGATTATTCACCAAGAACCGAAAACGATGCAAAAACAACAACTTGCCGAATACATATCCGGCGTGTATATCTTGATGATGGCGATCTCGGTTTACATCAAACTGCGTCTGACACCCGGCGCGGAGACCGGAACTGACTTTTTCAGCATTACCCAGGCCGGTTATTCGCTGATTTATTTTGCGTTGGTTGTCATCGCTCTTTATCAGGATCCCAAATTACTGAGGGGAATCTTCAAAGTCACAATCATTGTGATGACGATTATCCATGTCGTTATTTTATATCCTATCTATAATTATGCAACGGATATTATTGTTTTGTGGAATTATGTCAAGGGACCGGTTCTGACGGATATTATCTTACGTACGTTGGTGCTCGCGGTGTTTATGATCGCGCTTTATTCAACCGCGAAGATATCCGAGGACATCAACCAAAAACGCAAGGAAGAACTCATCAAACGGCGTCGGATGGAAAAAGATTTCAAAGAAGTCGTGTCCGATGTGTTTGATGTCATCAGCGTGTATAAACGCCGCGGTGAGGAAAACGAACAAAAAATGTATGAGGAATCTGCGAGACGTGTGGCGGAATTGGCCGGCCAGTTGGGTCATTATCTCGGCTATTCCCCCAAACTCTGCAAGGAAATCCATGACTTCTCAACCATCCACATCGACAAACGTGACACGTTGTCGATTGAGGATTATGAGGAGAAAGAAGTCCTGGACGAAGGCGATTTCAAAAGAATCCGTGAGAAAACGATTGTGGGCTCGGTGATCATCAAACGTCTTCAGCTTGATAAAAAAGCTGAGGATATCGTCCGGGCCCATTTTGAAAAAAATGCCGGCAAGGAATTTGTCAAAGAAATGAATTCCATCCAAAACAACCGTGAGGCCCAGGTCATTCTTTTATGCCATATTTATGACATCCTGCGTCAGGAACGCAATTACAAAAAAGAACTCAGGCACTCGCGTGCCGTCGATTTGATTCAACTTGAATTTTATCCGTATTTCGATTCGCTGATCGTTGATCGGTTTGTCAAATACAGCGAAGATTTCGAGTCCATGTATTATAAACTCACATAAAAAAACAGAAATAGGTGATTTACCATGTACCGTTTTTTTACATCGGAGTCCGTCACCGAAGGACACCCCGATAAAATATGCGACCAAATCAGTGATGCGATCTTAGACGCGATTTTGGCCGATGACCCTGAAGCACGGGTGGCCTGCGAAACATTGGTCACAACAGGATTGGTGCTTGTTGCCGGAGAAATCCGCACAACGACATATGTGGATATCCAACGCATCGTCCGTGATAAGGTTGCTTCGATTGGTTATGACCGCGGCAAATACGGGTTTGATGCTGAAAATCTGGCCGTGTTGGTCGCCATCAACACACAATCAGAAGACATCGCCATCGGCGTCGATGAATTTGACGAACATGAGCTCGGTGCCGGCGATCAGGGCATGATGTATGGCTATGCCACGAACGAGACGGATCAATATATGCCCGTGACGCACATGTATGCCAGCCGTCTCGCCAAACGCCTGGCACAAGTCCGCAAGAACGGAACACTCGCTTATCTCAGGCCTGACGGGAAAACACAGGTCACCGTTGAATTTGATGATGACGGTATCATCAAACGGTTTGACAAATTGCTCGTGTCAACACAGCATGCAGCCGAGATCGAACAAGACCAAATCAGACATGATATTATCGAACATGTCATCAAACCGGTGATTCCGGCATCCATGATAGATGATGACACAGAGATTTTTGTCAATCCGACCGGACGGTTCGTCATCGGCGGACCTTCGGGTGATTCCGGGGTGACGGGACGCAAAATTATTGTGGACACATACGGAGGACGCGCCCATCACGGCGGTGGTGCTTTTTCCGGCAAAGATCCGACGAAAGTCGACCGAAGCGCGGCCTATGCCGCCAGGTACGTTGCAAAAAACATTGTTGCTGCGGGATTGGCCGATGAACTCGAAGTTCAACTGTCATATGCCATCGGCGTTGCAAAACCGACAAGCATCGGCGTCAACACGTTTGGCACCGGGAAACTGTCTGATGATATGCTTGTTGATATCATCAAGAATCACTTCGATCTTCGTCCGAAGGCGATCATCGAACATTTTGGTTTAAAACGCCCCATTTATTCACAGATTTCCGTTTACGGTCATTTCGGCAGGGACGATCTCGATCTTCCCTGGGAAAAGACAGACAAGATTGCTTTGTTGAAAGACTATTTGAAATAGGTGGTATTTATGTTTTTATTTAATTGGACATTATTTTTTGAAATCATGGTTCTTGTGATTTTCCTTCTCGGCCTGATTGTCGTCGGATCCGTTTTCGTGATCCGTTCGCTTCAGGCAAGCTATAAGGATCTTTATAAGTATCAATCCAAATTCGACATCGAACTAAGAAAAATCGTTAACCTCTTGTCCAAAGGAGCGGGCAAAAGTGAACTTGAAGACTATAATTCCCGGAACATCAAGAAACTTCCTTTTGATGATAAAAAAACCTTGCTTTCCATCATTGAGGAGGTCAAGGAACGCATCGATGATGACGATCCGGATTATGAGTACATTATGAGAACCTACGAAAACCTTCAGGAAAACCGTCGGATCCGTGACAAAAAAGCCGTTCAGTTCAATCAACGGATTTACATTTTTCCGTTTAACGTTTATGCGAAAATCCTCGGGTACACGCCATACGATATTTATTCCAAACAATAAAAAAAGACCGAAAAATGATTCGGTCTTCACAATGATTGAAATTGATGCGGACATCGAGTCCGCATTTATTTTTTGATGAGTCCGATGATGCTCGGTGCATCCGTCGTGTTCAACGATGAAAAAAAGAACACATCATAGGATGGGACGGGCAGGGTCTTGACGTATGCTTCTAACGCACGTTTTTCTTTTTCATCGTGACCTTGATAAACGACCAATATGACAAGAGCGTTTTTCTTGAGTTTCGGTAAAAGCCGGGCCAGCGATTCGAGGGTGGTTTGTGCTTGCGTGATGATTGACTTGTCTCCACCGGGTAGGTAACCGAGGTTGTAAACGGCAAGATCGACATCGTCGGTCACACGGGTGTCAAAATGTTCATGGCCCGTCTCAAACAACTGACAATTTGTGACATGGTTGTCTTTAAGACGTTTTTCAGTGGCAGCCAGGGCTTCACGTTGGATGTCAAAGCCATAAACGGTTGAAGCGACTTTGGCAAGAAAAAGCGTGTCGTTGCCGTTGCCTACGGTCATATCGACGGCAACCTCATAGGATGAGCGATGCTCTGCGATGATTTTCTTTGCGATGTCCGTCATAACGATCATGGTTGATAAGACACCCCCTGATAGGTCTTTTTGGCGCGCATGGTTTTGTCAATGGTGTTCATTACCACAAATTTTTTTCGGATCCATTCAGGTGCGATCAGTTCATCCGCGGGAGCATCCCCGGTCAATCGGTGAATCACGATGTCGGGGCGCATGTGTTCGATTTGCCAGCGTACGATATCCGTGTATGCTTCAAGTGAAAGAAGATCGACCGGCTTATTTTCATGCAGTCTTGCAAGCGGGGTATTTTTTTGAATGTAAAGCATATGGATTTTAATGCCCTGGATGTCCTGGGTATTGATGAACCGGAG
>JAGYMP010000104.1 GCA_018400565.1 Bacilli bacterium
ATAAAGCGTGGGAAACGCGAACATGATCACGCCGGAAATAAAGATGCCGACGCCCGTCATGATTGCATAAACAATGTGGGGTTTCAAAAATTGTTTTCGTACCTGTGTGCCCGTGAACACGGCCACAATCCAAAGCAGAATATTTGATAATGTGAATCTGAGACCGGTTTGGATAAAATAGTTGACCAACCCGGCAAGAAAACCGAGTAAAACCGGAAAGATGACTCCGTATACAAAGACGAAAAGCGTGTCTTTGAAACGAAGTTCTGATAATCGTTTCTCAATCATGCTTAATCAATGATACACCGGTCATTTCTTCGGGTTTGTCGAGTTCGAGCAATTCAAGCATCGTCGGAGCGATGTCCCCCAACTCCCCGCCTTCACGTAATTTAACGCCATGGCGCGTGATGATGAAGGGTACCTGATTTGTCGTGTGGGCTGTAAAGGGTTCGCCGTTTTCATCCAGCATCTGTTCACAATTGCCGTGGTCGGCCGTGATCAATGCGATGCCGTCCTGTTCGGAGATCTTGTCAACGACCCGTCCGACACATTCATCGACGGTTTCGACAGCCTTGATGGCCGCAGGGATATCGCCGGTGTGTCCGACCATGTCTCCGTTTGCGAAATTCAGGATGACTGTGTCATAGATACGTTTGTCCAGTTCTTCCAACACGGCATCTGTGACTTTATAAGCGCTCATTTCCGGCTTCATATCATAAGTCGCCACTTTTGGCGAAGCAATCAAACGTCTTGTGGCACCTTCGATCTCCCTGTCGGTGCCACCATCGAAAAAGAAGGTGACATGAGCATATTTTTCCGTTTCCGCGATTCTCAGTTGTTTCAACCCTTTTTCGGAAACATAATCACCATATAGATTCGAGAGTTCCGTGTTTTTGAATGCAATGGGTCCTTTGACGGATTCGGCATATTTCATCGTCGACACGAACAGGATGTTTTCGGGACCGTTTTCGGTGTCCAATTCGTCCAGTGCGCCAGGGTTTGAATAAGCCGTTCCGATCTCTATTGCCCGATCCGGCCGGAAGTTGGCGAAAATAATCGCGTCATCGTCATCGATGGTGCCGTCTTCGTCAACAACGAAGGGAATGACAAACTCATCATTGACGCCTTCATCATAAGAAGACTTCACGCCTTTAACAGCGGAGTCAAAATGCTCTGCCTCACCGAAACTCATGGCTTCATATGATTTCTTAATGCGATCGAAGTTCTTGTCGCGATCCATCGCGTAGTAGCGTCCGTGAACAGTCGCAATCGCGCCGTAGCCCTCTTCTTCCATCGATGCTTCCAAATCTTCGATATACGTGACGGCTGACTGCGGCGGAACATCCCGTCCGTCCAAGAAGGCATGGACATAGGTTTTTTCAACACCGTTTGCCTTGGCAGCAGCAATCAATGCTTTGATGTGCAAGATATGCGAATGCACGCCTCCGTCCGACAAAAGACCGAAGATATGCAATTTTGAATCATTGTCGACGGCATGGTCAAACGCTTGTTTGTATGCAGAATTTTCTTTGAATGATCCGTCTTTGATGGCCATATTGATGCGCGTGAGTGATTGATAAACCACCCTGCCGGCACCGAGATTCATATGTCCGACCTCACTGTTACCCATTTGGCCTTCGGGCAGGCCGACGGCCTCTCCGGAAGCATTGAGACGGACATGGGGATATTCCTTGAACATATAATCCACATGGGGAGTTTTTGCTTGATAGAACGCATCGCCTTCATCTTGTTTCCCATAAGCGATACCGTCCATAATTATTAACACAACTGGTTTTTTCATGCTTTCACCTCTTATCAGCTGTATTATA
>JAGYMP010000105.1 GCA_018400565.1 Bacilli bacterium
CTTACTTAGTTATCATTATCGCTGCAATGATAAAATCATTGCTTTCAACAACCTTAAATATTACAATAACCAATTGAAAATAAAAAGCAACAGGCAAGATCAACATCCGTTGATGTTGGTCGACACGAACGGCGACAATCAAATCAGTAAAAACATATCGACCGAAGAAGCGGAAGCGATCGTAAGGTACATCAAATCCCATCCAGATGAAGATATTGGCGTCATCACACCTTTTGTCAAACAAAAGCAGACCATCAATGAATTTTTTGAGGAAAACGGTATTGAAAATGTCACCTGTGGAACCATTCACGCATTTCAGGGAGACGAAAAGGATGTCATTTTGTTTTCGACGGCAATCACAAAGAAAACGCGGGAGAAAACGTATGATTGGTTAAAAAACAACAAGGAATTAATCAATGTCGCCACGACCAGAGCCAGAAAGCGCTTGGTTATGTATGGATCTAAAAAACATATACATCGTTTAAACAAAAAAGATCCAAACAATGATTTTTATGAATTATATCAATATATCAAAAAAAATGGAAAATCCCGTGTCACACCGAAGACAACGTCATCCCGTGCGTTGGGCGTTAAACCATTTTCAACCGCAACGGAGAAAGCGTTTATGAAAAGTTTGAATCACGCTTTGAACATCACGATGGATCGTCATATCGTTCGCAAAGAAGTTCCGATCAGTTCGATTTTTGGCGAAAACATCGCCAAAAAACAGTTGTTTTATTCGGGACGATTTGATTTCGTGATTTTCCGTGTGTTAAAGAACAAAGAAGAAGAACCGGTTTTTGCGATTGAACTAGATGGACCCGAGCACAGTCTTGATGAAAAAGTCAAAGCACGTGACAAAGAAAAAGAAGCGATCGCAAAGAAACATCATCTGCGATTGATTCGTGTTCCGAATGTTTATGCAAGACGCTATGATTATATCAAGCAAATATTGATGGATGCGTTTGTTGTAAGACGGTAAACTATTTAACTCGAAAGGACGATAATCTTGGACGATCTTTATAAAACAATCGGTAAAAACATCAAACGATTGCGTCAGGAAAATGACATGACGCAAAAGGATTTGGCCAATGAGCTGTATGTGTCCCATTCAACGATCAGTCATTACGAAAGCGGGGCTAGGCAAATCGATACCAGGACATTAACAAAAATAGCCGATTTGTTTTCGGTTTCCGTGAATGACATGGTCAAGGGATTGAATAAGGGAACATCAGACAAAGAAAAGAACATCCGTTATCTTATTTCGACATTTGATTTCACCGCGCTGGGCAAACGGAACGATTTCTATTTTTTCACAGGGTATATGGTCTTTTCCGTCCTGTCTTATTTATTGGCGTTGTTTATGCCGTTTGTGATTTTATCGTTCGTTTACCTTGTTTATTCGTCGCTCAGATTCATCAGACAAATCAGACGCCATCACGTTTTTGTGCCCATATATGAGAATGAAGAGAAAACCATGACGCAAACCCCAACAAACGAGTCATTGTTCTGGGGCGAGAAAGTAATCATCGTCCTGTTTCTCATCATGGGCTTTATCGTTTATCCGATTGGCTTTGATCTTGTTTTTGAAGACAGTGGCGTGACGCTTTGGTTTACGTTGTGGTTTATATTTACATTCGGATTGTCCATCTACATCCTGATATCCGAGATAATCAGATATCGGCCCAAACAAGGGATTTCCATTGAAAACGGAAGTACGTATTTGGGTTTGTTCAAATACAAGGTGTTGCATTTGATCTATTTGATTCCTTATGTGTTGTTTGTTTTGACACTTGCTTACGGCGATGCCGTCATCATTGATACAACATTGCAACATCTCGTTGTGATCCTTGGTTTGCTCATCAATGTCATGGGTTACCTGCTTTATCATTATGAGATCAAAAGAAAAGCCGGATATCATGTGCATTGATGTTCACAGGTTGTGACATTGTTTGACGAATGAACCAATCATCTTTCCTTATGGACAAAGCCATGCTAGGATGATGACATCTTACACATGGAGGGATTCATATGGGTTTGTTTCCATACGATATTTTGGTATTTGGCGTCATCATTTTTTCAGTCATCGCTTTTTTCTGCACGTCGAGAGGCAAAGGTGTTCTCGGTGAATGGAGTGTCCGTTTTTGGTTGAGGGGATTAAGA
>JAGYMP010000106.1 GCA_018400565.1 Bacilli bacterium
TTGGAATCCCTGACACAACCGATTTTCCAAATTGCCGAGAATGCCGGATTCGATCCGCTTGAGATTTTGGAAGGACAGAAAAAAGCCAAGAAGAACATGGGCTTTGATGCCCGCAAAGGCGAGTGGGTCGACATGTTCAAAAGCGGCATCGTCGATCCGACGAAAGTCACCCGCAATGCGATTTTGAATGCAGCATCAATCTCAGCAATGTTCATCACCACCGAAGTCGCCGTGACCGACAACGAAGACGATGACGATAACAACAATAATCCAGCCCCGCAACCGGGCATGTATTGATTGAACGCAACAAAGGAGCCTTTTCGGCTCCTTTTTTCTTGGCTATATTGTATACGGGAGAACTGTGGTGTATAATGATAATGGCAGGAGGATAATGTAATCTAAGATTCTGTCAAACTTATTATTACCGATTCTTAGGGGGAACTATGGAAAAGTCGGCAAAAACTATGTTTGGAGAAATGAAAAGGTGGATAAATAAGTATCATACACCTTTTTATCTTTCCGCATGCATCATCATGATCCTGTTGGTTTATGTGTTGGTTTACAACACAGGCGGCATTAAGTATGTTTATTCCCACACCATGTATATTCCGATACTTATATGTGGTTTGGCGCTGGGACGTTATTGGGCGTTGTTGATCGCCGTGATTGCTGGGGTTTTGCTTGGACCTTTCATGCCCATTGAAGTAACAACCGGTGAAAGCCAGGCATTTATCAATTGGTTTTACCGTTTGTTGATTTTTGTTTTGATTGGTGGTTTGAGTGGTTTTGCATCTGAAATCAACAAGGCCAACAAAGCGACCATCACCGGTTTGCTCTATCATCACATGGACACAGAACTGCCAAACATCAACAGCGTTAAGTCTTTCAACGAAACCCATGTTGTCTCCGGTGAATGTGTTTTTTTATCAATCATCATCGCGAACGAAGATAGCATTGTCACAACCGTTGGCATGAACGGATATTATGAGGTTCTTCAAACACTGTATATGAAAATCAAGGATTACTTACCGGATGATGCTTTTATCGCACAGATAGACTCCGTCAAGTTTTGGGCAATGACGGGCAACAAGGAGAAAAGGTTTTCCGGTCAGGAACTGGATGATCTTTTTGATGACAAATACATCGTCGGATCAAGACCGCTTTACGTGGACGCAAATATTGGTTTTTTGAGAAAAACACTTAAAAATGCCGAGCTTGAAGCAAGTATGTTCTACGAATGTGACATTGCTGCTTATTATGCAAGAAAACATCATCTCACATATGTTGACTATCAAGACACCGTCGAACACGAATCAAAAGACATGCAGCTTTTGGCCGGCTTTACCGAAGCCATGGACAATGGCGAATTTTATCTCGTGTATCAGCCGGTTTTTGATTTGGAATCGATGCAGCCGATTCTGTTTGAAGCGCTCATCCGATGGGAACATCACAAGAGGGGATTGATCATGCCCGATAAGTTCATTTCCATGATCGAAGAAACGCAACTCATTCATCGGTTGACCGATTTCGTCATCAAAAGGACATTGGCCAAATTAACTGAGTTTCGTGTTGGGGGCATGTCAGTTAAAATGTCAGTGAATATCTCCGTGCGCAATTTATATGATCCCAACTTCTGTGACAAAATATTGCATATGTTCAGTGAAAATAAAATCGATCCTTCTAAAGTCGAATTGGAAATCACAGAAAATCTTATGATGGAAGATTCGCAAAAAGGAAAAAAAGTTCTCACAGCTTTGTCAGACGAGGGTTTTTCCATTTCAATTGATGATTTTGGGAAAGGGTACTCTTCCTTGGCTTATTTGTCCCGCTATCGGCTTAACACAATAAAAATCGACAAGGAATTTGTTTTGAACATGGCTTATGACAAAACAGATCAAAATATTGTCAAAGCTGCGATTGTCTTGGCACATGAACTGAATTGCAAGGTGGTTGCCGAGGGTGTCGAAAACGAAAAAACCCTTAAGATGCTCAAGACGATGAACTGCGATTATGCACAAGGTTTTTATTATGCAAAACCCATCCATGAAGATGAAGTCATCACGTGGTATCAAAACAACATGGGTAAATGAGAGAACATGGATTTGAAGAAATAAATCGCACATGGAAAAAGAATCAGAATATATTTTTTATATGAATCAAACAATGCGTCTGCCGAAAAACGCACAATCGATGATAATTAGTCCTTATGGAAAAGAAGTGGAGACACAAGATGCAACGTTTCAGAAAACGATCATTATGGTCCGTATCGGTTCTGATATTGTTTTTTACACTCAGCGGATGCGTGTCGTTCGATCAAATCCATGACAATTTTACGTATGCGGGTTATATCTATGAAGAGGATGCTTCCGAATGGATTTCATCATTGTTTTCATCGTTTGAAAAACGGGAGGTCAACGTCGAAACGCATGTGTTTGTTGATGGATTATCGGGCGCTGTCGTTTTGGGATTTAAGGTAACGAATGAAATGCGAGAAGAACTCGATGAAAATGAAACGCTTAAAGGTATGATCGAAGATCTCGAGCAAGAGCGGTTGATATACGATAACTTTCTTTTGATCCCTCTTGCGTTGAGTGATTCAAAGACCCAGGAAATGATAGACGTATTCAATGGTGATGCATAAATCAAATGTTGTTCCAATCCTGACCATTTTTTGACAATGGCGGTTCGATTACGATTTGTATAGACAAAACACCGCAGATGACATGCCGTCACTGCGGTGTTTTAATGTTATACAGATTATTTATACTTCTTTTTAGTTTCCCCCCAGCAATTGCACGATGTCGTTTTCAATCTTCTCCGGTTTTGTTGACGGTGCAAATCGTTTTGTGACAGTTCCGTCCCGGTCAATTAAAAACTTAGTGAAATTCCACTTGATTTTTCTGCCAAGCAGGCCTTTTTGTTCGGATTTCAAGTAACCATACAAAGGATGCTCGTTGTCCCCGTTGACATCAATTTTTTCAAACTGTTTGAATGTTATTCCAAAACGGCCGGTGCATGTGTTGTGGATTTCTTGCGATGTTCCCGGGGCTTGCCCTTTGAATTGGTTTGACGGAAAATCCAAAATCTCAAATCCTTTATCATGATATTTCTCATAAAGTTCCTGCAACCCGGTATATTGGGGGGTGAAGCCGCATTCGGTGGCCGTGTTGACAATAAGCAAAACGTTTCTTTTGTATGTATCGAGTGATATCTCTTTCCCGATATAATCCTTCACGGTAAAATCATAAATGTTCATTGTCGTTCTCACATCCTCTTCATTTGTTTAAATCATACCGGATTAAAATGACGTTGTCAATTGAAATGCAAACTGCGGATATGAAACAAGATCATTTATCGACATTGACAGTTAGCTATACGGACAACACTGATGATTGAAACAAATGGGCAATGAGACGCTCTCATTCATCAATGACACCTATCATATTCTTATGGTATAATGAAAAACGAAAGGATGAAACGGTGAGATATGATGAAGGATGTATTTTTATTTGATTTGGACGGCACATTGTTGCCGCTTGATGAAACGTATTTCAAACAACTTTACTTCGGCGAATTAAAAAAGGTGTTTGCTGGATTGGGGGTTGACGGCGATCAAGCACTTCATCAACTTTTGAAGGGGCTTGAGGCCATGTGGAAGAATAAGGGTGAGAAAACCAACGAAGACATCTTTTGGGATGTTTTCACGGACGGCATGTCGTTCAATGATTCGATGGATACTTTGAAAGAACGGTTCATTCAGTTCTATGAAGATGAATTCGATGCAGCAAAACCGGCCGCAAAACGATCTCTGTATGCAGAAAAGATCATCAAACTTTTGAAAGCGCATGATAAAACAGTTGTTTTGGCAACCAATCCGGTCTTTCCCGTTGTTGCGGTCAAAAAAAGGTTAAAATGGGCCGGACTTGATTATGAAATGTTCGATCACGTCACCACGTATGAGGTATCATCGTTTTGTAAACCAAAACGTGCTTACTACCAGGAAATTCTTGACATCATCGGCGAAAATCCGGATCAATGTTTCATGGTTGGCAATGATGTGCGTGAAGACATGGTCACAAAAGCGATGGGGATGGATACTTTTCTTGTGACAGATTGCTTAAAAAATCCCGATAATCGGAGCACCGAAGAGTTTGATAAAGGAAGTCTCAAATCCTTATATGAAAAAATGAAAGAGGTCCTTGCATGAACATTTTGATGACGGCATTCGAACCATTTGGCGGAGCAAAGCAAAACCAATCAAAACGGACGGTGGAAGCATTCAAGTTGGATGATCCGGGTATGAACATCACAACGATGTTCCTTCCGGTTGATTATGATGATCGCACGATTGTATCATTGCTTGAAAACGATGATTTTGATGTCATCATCCTCACGGGGGAAGCTGCGGGCCGAAAGAAAATCTGCTTCGAACACCATGCGATCAATACGACTTTCGCATTAGCCCCTGACAACAAAAACATCACAAAAAAAGGCGTTTCAATCGTAGATGACGGCCCTTTGGCGTTAAAAAACACCATCGGTTTCATGACGATGATCGACCGGTTGCCGGGTAAGCATGCTGTCAAGCTTTCCTTTTCGGCGGGAGCTTATCTTTGTAACATGAATTATTACCTGGCGCTCTATCACGCATCTGTCCAAAACAAAAAGACCAAAATCGGGTTTATTCATGTGCCTGTGTTTGACGATGACGTTGCAAACGATAAACAAATTAACAAGAACATCGCTTTATTGAAAGATCTCATCGAAGTCTTGAAAAAGGAACAATGATTCTTTTGAAACCGGACGACAAAGCCTTTGACTCATGCTATAATGAAAAAAGAGGTGGTTCAGATGAATATCAAAAAATTATTTGATTTGCAAAAAAAATTTTATAAGACACACGCCACAAAAGACATTAAGTTCCGTATTGAGAGCCTTAAAAAACTCAAGAAGGGTATTATGAAGCATGAAAAGGAAATCTACGATGCTTTAAAAAAGGATCTCAACAAAAGCAGATATGAAGCTTATCTTACAGAAGTCGGCATTGTTTTATCGGAACTGTCCCTGTTTATAAAAAAACTAAAACAATGGGCCAGACCCAAACCCAAACGGACACCGCTTGTGTTGTTTCCCGCCAAGAGCAAAATCATGTACGAACCTTACGGGGTCACATTGATCATGAGTCCCTGGAACTATCCGTTCCAACTTGCGATCGATCCTTTGGTCGGGGCCATCGGCGCCGGCAACACGGCCATCGTCAAACCCGGTTCCTATGCGAAACATACCGCAGAAGTCATCAATGCAATCATCAAAGATACCTTTGATGAAAAGCATGTCGCCGTCGTTTTGGGCGGCCGCGAAGAAAACCAGTCACTTTTGAACCAGCCGTTTGATTATATCTTTTTCACCGGTTCAAAAAAAGTCGGAAAAATTGTCATGGAACACGCCGCAAAACATCTTGCTCCGGTCACGCTTGAACTGGGCGGAAAGAGTCCTTGCATCGTCGATCGCAACGTGAATATTCCACTGACCGCCAAACGCATCGTGTTCGGTAAATTCATCAATGCCGGTCAGACGTGCGTGGCTCCCGATTACGTGTTTGTTCATAAAGATGACCAAGAAGAACTGATAGCCAACATCATCGGTGAAATCCGAGATGCCTTCGGCGCCTTTCCGCTTGAAAATCCGGATTATCCGAAAATCATCGACAAACGCCACAAGGATGAGCTGGTTGAAAAGATCGATGAAGCGAAGACAGTGTATGGCGGAAAACACGAAGGGGAATTTATCGAACCGACGGTGATGAAAGGCATCACCGCCGATCATCCCATCATGGACGAGGAAATCTTTGGGCCGATCTTACCGGTGCTTACATACGACGATATGACCGAGGCCTATGATTATGTTAATGAGAATCCCAAACCATTGGCTTTTTACCTGTTCACTGACGATAAAAAAGAGGAAAAACGTGCCATGGACACATGCAGTTTCGGAGGGGCGACCATCAATGACACGGTGATGCATTTCTCTTCCACCGAACTCGGATTCGGAGGTGTCGGTGAAAGCGGCATGGGCCGCTATCACGGTAAAAACAGTTTTCTGACGTTTTCCAATCCAAGAGGCGTTTTGAAACGCGGCAAATGGCCTGATTTTTCCATGCGGTATCAGCCCTACAAAGAAAAAGGGCTGGGACTGATCAAAAAATTATTGAAGTAGGGTTGAACAATGAAAACATTGATTTTATATGATTCCGTGTTTGGAAACACCTTGAAGGTCGCGGAAATGATTGAAAACCATGTCAGAGGTGAGACATCCCTGAGACATTTCGGTGAAGTGACCCAATCCCTGATCGATCATGCGAACGTGTTGATTGTCGGTTCACCGACCCGGGGTTTTATGCCAACCGACACAGTGCGCCATTATCTTAAACATCCGGAAATCACCTATGAAGGAAAGCCATGTTTTGTGTTTGACACCCGCATGGATCCTGATGATGTCAATTCGGCGTTATTGCGCTTTTTCATGCGTAAATTCAAACATGCGGGTGACCGCATGCAACATTATCTTGACAAGAAAGGTGCCCTCTTACCTTTGTCGCCGATTGGTTTTTATGTGACGGGAAGAGAAGGACCATTGCGGGAATCAACACTCGATGAAGTCAAAACATGGACGGATTCCATCAATGACTATATGAATGATAAAAAAAATTGACCGCACGTGACGGTCAATTTTTTTATGCGTTTGTTTGTCTTTAAAAGAGATGGACGGTCAGGAAAATCACGGCAAGCAGACTTGCGAACAGACTCACGACCGTGATTTGTGTGTTGATTGACGGTCCCGCGGTATCTTTGAAGGGATCGCCGACGGTATCACCGACGACTCCGGCTTTATGTGCTTCACTGCCTTTGCCACCGTGATTTCCGGCTTCGATGTATTTCTTTGAATTGTCCCAAAGGCCACCGCTGTTCGACATGAACAAGGCAAGCAGGATTCCGCTTAGGATGTTACCGGCCAAAAAACCACCGATGGCATAAACCCCACCGAGAAGACCGACGACAACGGTCATGACAATCGCGAACAACCCGGCGGGAATAAGTTCCTTGAGCGCTCCGGTCGTTGCGATTTCAACACATTTGTCGGATTCCGGAAGGATGCCTTCCTTTCCTTCCTTGAGTCCGGGAATCTCATCGAATTGTCGATGGATTTCCTTGACCATGCGTTCAGAGTTGCGGGAGACACCGATCATGAGCAGCGCACTGAAGACTGCAGGCACCGCGGCGCCGATCATCATGCCGAAGAAGACTTTCGGATCCATGATGTCAAAAGCCGTGATCTCAAAATCCATGCTCAAATCAATCGCCGCATCGTTGACTTCGCTGATAAATGCGCCCAAAAGACTGATGACCGTGAGACCCGCGGCACCGATCGCAAAGCCCTTGGTAATCGCTTTAACGGTGTTACCGGCTGAATCGAGCGCATCCGTGCGATCGATCACTTCTTTGTCGAGGCCACCCATTTCCGCAAGGCCCCTTGCATTATCGACAATGGGACCATAAGCGTCATTGGAGATGACCATTCCGACGATCGATAACATGCCGACAGCAGCAACGGAAATACCGAATAAGGCATATTTGATTTCCATGGCCGGGGTCGCGCCAAGCGGCGCTGCGATCATGTAGGCTCCGAAAGCGGATATCGCAATGCCGATCATAGCAGGCAGAATGGATAAGAAGCCATAACTGACGCCGGATATGATGGTCAGGGCGGGACCGGATTCACTGGCTTCGGCGACCTTATGGACGGGTTTACGGTCATCATTCGTGTAATAATCGGTTGCGATACCGATGATTGTACCGACTGCGAGTCCGAGCAAAGTCACAATGTAAAGACGCCATTCAAAGTCAAACAAAAGTGTTGCGAGACCTGCGAGAACGGCAAAAAGAGCTGTGGTTGAATAGGTACCGATGTTCAAAGCTTTGGTCGGGTCGGTGGTTTTTCCCATGCGGGCCATACTGACGCCCAAGATGGATGATAACAGTCCCAAAGCGCCGAAAACGAGGACCATGACAGCATGTCGTTCATCGATGGCGTATGCGAGCACCAACGCTGCGGCCAGTGATGCGACATGCGAATCAAACAAGTCTGCGCCCATGCCGGCGACATCGCCGACATTGTCACCGACATTGTCGGCAATGACGGCTGGATTACGCGGATCGTCTTCAGGGATGCCCAATTCGACCTTACCGACGAGGTCGGCACTGATGTCGGCTGTTTTTGTAAAGATCCCGCCGCCAGCTTTGGCAAACAAAGCAAGCGATGATGCACCGAAACTGAATCCGAGGAGCATGGTGGGATTGTCGGTTATCCAAAGCACAAGTGCCACACCGAGCATGCTTGCGCCCACGACGGCCATGCCCATGACAGCACCGCCCCTGAAACCGGCTAAGAATGACGGTTTAATGCCTTTCCGGGCAGCTTCAACGGTTTTTTCATTGGCTATCGTGGCGACAAAAATACCGATTTTCCCCGCAAAGGCACTGAAAATCGTACCGAACACATAGGATAACATGATCGTGAAGTTATCGCCGACACCGGCTTTCCAGACCGGATCGGGCAGAAAGATGAAAATCAAGATTGCAAGCACGGCTGCGAAACGGCCAAGAATCAGATACTCTTTGCGTAAAAAGGTGCTTGCTCCGCTTTTGATCAACTGGCTGATGGAATGGATTTTGTCATTGGCATTCTTTTGGCGTTTGATCCATGCATACAGCCAACCCGCAAACAAAAAAGCGGCAAGTGAAATGATAATGGCGAAGATGAGAGCGATGGTCTTGTTTAAAGTCATGTGAGGCATCTCCTTTTCTTTTTGTTATATTTATTTTATCACTATCGGTTATGGAGTTCAACGTGCAAAGAAGATAAATATGAACTTTATCGACGAAAAAACACCGTTATATTGACAAGGACAGTTTAGTGTGATACATTTAAAATATCATAAAGAATGGAGGAATGACGACATGGAGAAATGGATTTGTGACGTATGCGGTTATATTTATGATCCTGAAAAAGGCGATCCGGACGGCGGTATAGAACCTGGCACATCTTTTGAGGATTTGCCCGATGATTGGGTATGTCCCGATTGTGGTGTTCCAAAAGAAAATTTTAGTTTGCTTGAATAAACCACATAAGCAACCCAAACGGGTTGCTTTTTGATTGGAGGATGGTTTTCATGAAAAAATTCTTAAAAGAATTCGGGGCATTTATGTCAAGGGGAAATGCCCTCGATTTGGCTGTCGGATTGGTTGTCGGGACAGCATTCAACGCCATTGTGAAAAGTTTGGTCAATGATATCATCATGCCTTTTTTGAGTCTTTTGACCGGCGGCAACATTAAAGAGTTGTACCTTGTTCTACGCGGTACGGCGACATATGACGAAGCAATGGGCCAACTGGTCACGAGTGAAGATGCAGTGTTGCTCACTTACGGGAATTTCTTACAAAACATTATCGATTTTTTATTGATCGCCCTATCGATTTTTGTGGCACTGAAAGTCATTGAACATTTTAAAGATGAGATCGCGGACGCCAAACGACATTTGGCTGGAAGATCCGCTGATAATCAGAAAACAATCGATGATTAAACAAAAAATGGCGTCGGATCACGGCGCTCATTTTTTTTGTCGGAATGTCGGATCCAATCGCATATAGACAGTGATGAAATCAATCAAGTCAAACATCACTGGAACCGGATAAAGCGGATTGGCTTCGTGGTATGCTTGTTTGGCGAGTCGGTTGATGTCGACGACCCGGATGGCTTCAATTGTTTCCGGAATATCTAATTTATGATTTAAAGAACGAATCCTGTCAATCAGATCTTCACATTTTTCCTGATTTGTTCTTTCTTCATTTGTTTCAAAGGCATAATCGTAAATCTCAGCCATCCGTTTGTAAATGGCGGAACCATAATAATCAAGGACCAACGGCAGGATGATGGCATTCATGAGACCGTGTGGCAAATCGTAGGTGGCACTGAGTTGATGGGAGATGGCGTGGACGTTACCGATGAAATCCCGCGTGAAAGCATATCCGGCGTCATAAGAGGCTTCAAGCATGTTCAAACGCGCTTTTTTGTTTGTGGGTTCATCATAAACAACCGGAAGATAGTCAAAAACACATTTAATCGCATGTAATGCCCGTTGTTTTGTTTTTTTGGTGTGATGCTTGTTGAGGTAGGCCTCAATCGCATGTGTCAATGCATCCATGCCTGTGGTTGCTGTGATGTTTTTAGGTAAAGCATATGTTA
The DNA here is from genome assembly GCA_018400565.1 of Bacilli bacterium. Classification (GTDB taxonomy): domain Bacteria; phylum Bacillota_I; class Bacilli_A; order Izemoplasmatales; family Hujiaoplasmataceae; genus M55B122. Next base: position 10,303 of record JAGYMP010000106.1, read on the forward strand.
AAAGGGGATCCAACACAGCCACATCCGGTAGCAAATGCGGATCGTTGATCGCATATTTTTCGTGGGAATCCGAATCACGCACGACGGCTGCAACAGTGGTTTCCGAACCTGTGCCAGCGGTTGTCGGCATGGCAAGAAGAAAAGGTGTTGAGCGTTTGACCTTCAAGAGGCCTCGCATTTTGTGCAACGGCTTGTCAGGCCTTGCGAGTCTTGCGCCAATCAATTTTGCGGTATCAATCGGCGAACCCCCGCCGACCGCAAGCAATCCCTGTGCCTTCTCGAGTTCATAAAGCGTGACGCCTTGTTCGATGATGTCAATCGTGGGGTTCGGACGCACCTGGTCGTAAATGACATAAGGCATATCCGCCTTCCTTAAGATCGTTGTCACGGTATCGATGATACCGGCTTTCTCAAGGCCTTTGTCGGTAACGATAAATACCTTCTCAATGCCGTTGTCAACAAACACTTCTGCGATGCGGTCGATGCTGCCCTCACCGATGATTTTCATCGGCTCACCGAAATTCAGGATGCGTGTTGTCAATGCGATGATGTTTTGATAGAAGCGAAAAGAGAAACGTTTGAATAGATTCATTTCGTTACCTTCTTTCTATTCCATTATAAATGAAATGGATGTAAAAAGAAACGTGCTATAGCATTATATTCGAAAAAAATCTTTTGATTTGATATAATAAAGCTAAAGGAGATGGTGATTCATGAAAATGGAACATTATATGTTGAACAATAGTGTGAAAATCCCCAAACTCGGATTCGGGACATGGCAGATTCCTGCAGGTGAAGAAGCCTACGAAGCGACGATGGAAGCATTGAAGGCCGGTTATCGTCACATTGACACAGCCGCCGCTTATCGGAATGAAGCATCCATCGGGAAAGCAATCCATGATTCCGGCATTCCGAGGGACCAACTGTTCGTGACATCGAAATTAGCTGCCGATAAGAAAGGCTATGATGTCGCCAGAGAGGAATTTCAGGCCACGCTTGAGAGACTCGGTTTTGATTATCTTGATTTGTATTTGATCCATTGGCCGAAACCCTGGGGAGTCGAAGGTGACGGTTATGAATACAATGACCAAAACGTGGACACCTGGAAAGCTTTCATCGATTTGCAGAAGGAAGGCAAAATTCGCGCCATCGGCGTGTCCAACTTCAAAACCGGTCATCTTGAACCGCTTCTGGAAAAGACCGACGTTGTTCCGCAGGTCAACCAGATCTTTCTCGCACCGGGTCACTTGCAACCAGAAACGATAAGTTTTTGTGAGGAACGCAATATTTTGCTGGAGGCATATTCACCACTGGGAACGGGGAAGGTCTTTGAGGTTGATGAACTTAAAAAAATCGCCAAACGGTATGACAAGACAGTTTCGCAACTCGCAATCCGGTGGAGTCTCCAAAAAGGGTTTCTGCCGCTTCCGAAGTCCGCAACGAAGTCACATATCAAAGAAAATCTCGATGTCTTTGATTTCGCGATTTCCGAAAGTGACATCAACAAGATCGATGATGTCACGTTGCCGCCCAGAAATTGATCATGAAAAAGATTGATTTGAGTCGATGGCCAAGGGCGCGCCATTTTGAACTCTTCAAGAATTATGACATGCCTTTCTTGAATATAACGGCTGATGTGGATGTCACAAAGCTCCATAAAAAAATCAAGAAAAACGGATGGTCGTTTTTTGCAACCATGCTGTATTATGTCATGAAGATGCTCAATGAAATCCCCGAATTCAGATATCGCATAAGAAACAAGGAGGTCATCGAGCACGAGCGGGTCCATCCGTCTTACACGGTGTTGTTCGAAGATGATCTGTTCGGCTTTGTGACCACAACATTCGATGAAGACATCGATGCTTTCCGGCATCAGGTCGATGAGGACATTAAGCATACTCAGATGTCCCAATCCCTGAAAGAGGAAGACGGCCGCGATGATTTAATTTACATTTCGGCGATTCCCTGGGTTTCATTCACCTCTGTGACACATCCGTGGAACACGAACGAAACTGATTCCTTTCCGAGGGTGACATGGGGAAAATTTTACAAGAAGAATGAGCGTGTGTTCATTCCTGTGTCGGTCGCCGCCCATCACGCCCTTTGTGACGGGGTGCATGTCGGGAAGTTCTTCAAAAAACTCACCAATGCGATCGAAAACATCGAATTATGAAAATCGAAGGCTGCTTTTGCAGCCTTTTTATTTTACAAAAACCCCTGAATCATATATAATGATATCACTACACCCAGGGAGGGGTATATGAATGAAGAAATCATATGACATCGACGGCATGACCTGCGCATCATGTCAGACAACAATCGAAAAGACGCTAAAAAAACAACCCGGAATCCGTTCCGTGAACGTATCGCTGATCAATCATTCGATGGAGGTCGAATATGATGATGAAACAACATCAAACGATGATATAACATCAGCTGTGAGAAAAAGCGGCTATCAAGCCCATGCAAAAAGCAATGACGAAGAAACCGACAAAACTGCGAAAGAAAACAAAAACGAAATCATCGCTGAATCATACAAGAAACGGTTGATTTATTCAATCGTCTTTTTTATTCCGTTGTTTTATCTTGGCATGGGGAACATGCTCGGGCTGCCCTTGCCAGTTTTCATGCAGGAGACACAGGGTCTTTTGCTTAAAGTGTTTACGGAATTGATTTTGGCATCCGCAATTGCTTTGTTGAACCGTTCGTACTTCATTAGCGGTTTTAAGAAACTTTTCCTGCGAAAACCAAACATGGATACCTTGATTGCGGTCGGATCGGGAGCTGCACTCATATATGGCATCTATGTGTTTGCACTCATGCTTTATCACGCGGGGCAGGGAAACATCGCCTTGATTGCGATGTTTCGGCATGAGATATACCTCGACGGCGCGGGGGCCATACTCACATTTGTGACTATGGGAAAATATTTCGAATTCAAAAGCAAAGCGAAAACCAATGATTCCATTCGTAAATTGATGGAACTCGCACCGGATGTCTCACTCGTCAAAAAAGACGGCGTCTTCAAAGAAACCAAGACCGAAGACATCGAAAAGGCCGATATCATCAAAATCAAACCGGGCATGCGGATCCCCGTTGACGGGATTGTCACCCAGGGTTCATCGGACATCGACGAATCAATGTTAACGGGGGAACCTCTGCCCGTAGCGAAGAAATCAGGGGACGGTGTCTATTCCGGCACGGTCAACACATCCGGCACTTTGGTATTCAAAGCAGAGAAAGTGGGAAGTGAAACGACGCTCGCCCGAATCATTGAACTGGTTGAGAACGCCCAGGCGTCAAAGGCGCCGATCCAACGGTTGGCTGATACGATCAGCCTTTATTTCGTACCCGCTGTTTTGTTGATTTCCCTCATCACATTCACAGGGTGGATGATCGCAAGCAAGGATGCGTCACTGGCCTTGTCGATGGGCATCACGGTCCTTGTCATTTCGTGTCCGTGCGCGCTTGGGCTCGCCACACCCGTCGCCGTGATGGTCGGTACCGGCAAAGGCGCCGAGAACGGTGTGTTGATCAAATCTGCTGAAAGTCTTGAAAACATCCATGACATTGATACTGTTGTATTGGATAAGACAAACACCATCACTACGGGGTCATTCGCCATCAAGGACACGGAGGTGTTCGTTAGCGCGAAACCATCATTCGCGAGAATTTTGAAAGGATTGGAGGCATCGTCTGAGCATCCGATCGCAAAGGCGATTTATCATCATTTTGAGGATGAAGCGGATCTTGAGATCCATGATTTTAACGCACTCGGAGGGTTGGGCGTCAAAGGAACGATCGACCAAACCACATACTTTTTGGGTAACCACAAACTTATGGAAAAACGGGATGTGGCCGATAAGCGAACCCGTGCGGTGAACGAGCGCTTGTCGGATGCGGGCATGACCATCGTTTATCTGACCGATGATACGTCTGTTTTAGGTTATATCGCCCTTCAGGACGAGCTCAAAGCGCATGCGAAGGAAACCGTCACATGGCTTAAAAAAGAGGGCAAAAATATCATTGTATTGACAGGAGACAATGAACGCGCGGGTGAAGCAGTCCGAAGGTCAATCGGTGCGGACAAAGTAATCTCGGATGTGATGCCCGAAGAGAAAGAAGATGTCATTAAAACATTGCAAAAAGACGGCAGAAAGGTTGCGATGGTCGGTGATGGCATCAATGATGCCATCGCATTGACACGCGCTGATTTAGGGATTGCGATCGGAGCGGGCACGGATGTAGCAATCGAATCCGCTGATATAGTGCTTCTCAACAACGATCCGGCGGATATCGTCAAAACTGTCATTTTGGGCGAAAAAACAATGAAAACCATCAAAATGAATTTGTTGTTTGCCTTTCTTTATAATGTCATCGGTATTCCGATTGCGGCCGGTTTGTTGTATCCCTCGTTGGGAATAAGACTCACACCTGCACTCGGTGCTTTGGCGATGAGTCTTTCAAGTGTGTCTGTCGTGCTCAATGCACTTCGTCTTTATCGTGTTGATTTAAACAAGGCAAGCGATTCACATGACAATCAATTTGAAGAATACATCGTTCATATCGATGGAATGACATGTGATCATTGTAAGATGCGAGTCGAAAATGGCTTGAATGCATTTGAAAGCATCGTCAGTGCCTCAGTCAATCTCAAAAAGAACATCGCCACAATCAAGAGCGACAAGTCAATCGAAGATGAAACATTCAAAAAGGTCGTAGGCGAGGCAGGATATGATGTCAAAAAGGTGGTGAAACCATGAAAGCAAACCACGACGAAGTCAAGCGTTATCTGACTTTTGCCAAAGGACAGATCGAAGGTATCAATAAGATGGTTGATAATGATCGGTATTGCATCGATATCTCCCATCAACTGCTTGCCGTCATTTCGATGCTGAAAAAAACAAACCAACTCGTTTTGAAGGCGCATTTGAAAACCTGTGTCAAGGGAACGCTGAATGAAGATGCGGAGAAGAAAATCCAGGAAATCATCGGTGTGATGGACAAATTAAACAACATAAATTAATTCTTGTATTTTTAACTTGAGGACTTCAAAAAACATGATATAATGTGTGTAAGGCACAAGGTGCATAACAGGGAACATGGTGAAAGTCCATGGCTGTGCCAGCAACCGTAACGGGGCGATTCGCATGCTTTTCCATTGCTGCGGCGAGAAGGAACGCGAGTCGATCGAACGAAGCCGGGAGACCTACCTATTGTCAAAAAACTGAATGAAAGGGAGAAAACAATGAAAAGAA
>JAGYMP010000107.1 GCA_018400565.1 Bacilli bacterium
GCGTAATAAAGCAAGAAAAAGGGCAAGATTCCAAAGAAAAAACCACCAAAGGGTGGTTATCCGCGTCCCGTGGAACCGAAGCCTCCGTTTCTCTCGCCCGCCAGTTCATCGTGATCGGCTTTGAGATAGGTCGTGAATATGCCCTGACAAATCCGTTCGCCCTTGGTAAGCGTGACCGTTTCATCGGAGATATTATAGACCTGAAAGAAAATATGTCCTTCGTTGTCACGGTTGTCATAATAATCGCCGTCGATGACGCCGACTGAATTGATCAAAACAAGCGAGTGTTTCTTCGCGAGGGAACTTCGCGGCACCAGCAACAAGACCTCATTGTCATCCATGAAGGCTTTGAGACCGGTCTTCACATAAGCGATTTGTTTTGGGGGGACCGAAATCGCCTCGCCGACTTTGATGTCATACCCCGCACTGTGTGCGGTGTGCCTTCTGGGCAAAGAAATATCTTTGTTCGTGTATCCTGAGACTATTTCAAATCCGCGTTTTTTCACATTGTCCACCTCATTTGTTCGAACCCGCTTTGCTTTTTCTGATCTGTTCCATCAATTCCTGTTCGGCCTTCATCAGTTCGATGTTGCGTTTCTTGTTGTCCTCGACACGGCTTTTGCGTATTTTTTCCAGATTCTCGAACGCTTTTTCTTTTGATCTGCCGACATAGGCATCCTGTGCGATGACGGTGATCTTGTTGTAATGGTTCTCAAGCACACCGTTGATGATGACCACATAGACGGTTATGTTCTCGTTCGCAAGCCGGACATATCCGGTGTCGATCGTGGAGACGATCGGGAGGTGGTCACGCAAAATCTCGTAGGATCCGTTTTTATCCGAGTGAACGATCACGGAAGTGACCTCCTCGTTGTATAATTCCCCCTCAGGGGTGACAATCGATACATTCACTTCCGAAACCTCCTCATTCGTTCATTTCTTTTGCTTTTTCAAGCACATCATCGATTGTGCCGACCATCCGGAACGCATCCTCGGGCACATCGTCATGATCGCCGTTCAGGATTTCCTCAAAAGCGCGCACGGTCTCTTTTACCGGCACAAACGTCCCGGGTTGTCCGGTGAATTGCTCGGCGACATGGAAATTCTGTCCCAAAAACAAACGGATTCTCCGGGCACGGCGCACGATGATCTTATCCTCGTCACTGAGTTCATCCATCCCCAGAATCGCGATGATGTCAAGCAAATCGTTGTAATGCTGCAAGGTCCGCTGGACCTCACGGGCGATGTCATAATGTCGCTCACCGACGATCTCGGGCGTGAGTGCCCTTGATGTCGATGCCAGGGGATCGACCGCGGGATAAATGCCTTCCTCGGCGATTTTCCTCGATAAATTCGTCGTCGCATCCAAATGGGTGAATGTCGTCGCCGGTGCGGGGTCGGTATAATCGTCGGCGGGGACGTAAACGGCCTGAATCGATGTGATCGAGCCCGCTCGCGTCGATGTGATCCTCTCTTGTAATTTGCCCATGTCGGTGGCCAGAGTCGGTTGGTATCCGACGGCCGAGGGCATCCGTCCGAGCAATGCGGAAACCTCACTGCCGGCTTGGGTGAAACGGAAAATGTTGTCGATGAACAGAAGCACATCCTGATGCGCTTCGTCACGGAAATGTTCCGCCATGGTCAGACCCGACAACCCAACCCGCATTCTCGCACCGGGGGGTTCGTTCATCTGTCCGAAGACCATCGCGGTTTTATCGATGACCCCCGATTCCTTCATTTCGTAATACAAGTCGTTGCCTTCGCGTGTGCGTTCGCCGACACCGGCGAAGACGGAGATGCCGCCGTGTTCCTGGGCGACGTTGTTGATGAGTTCCTGAATGAGCACGGTTTTGCCGACGCCGGCTCCGCCGAACAAACCGATTTTCCCGCCTTTGATGTAAGGCGCCAATAAGTCGACGACTTTGATGCCGGTTTCCAGAATCTCGGTTTCCGCGCTCAATTCTTCCAGCGCAGGCGCTTTCCTGTGGATTGGCATGGTGGGGACATCATCCTCGATGGGCTTTTCGTCGATCGGCCGGCCCAAGACGTTGAACACGCGTCCGAGCGTCACCTCACCGACCGGAACCGAGATGGGTTTTCCGGTGTCCGTGACTTCCATGCCCCTGACGAGACCGTCCGTGGAATCCATGGCGATGGTCCTCACGACATTCCCGCCCGTGAACAATGAGACCTCCAGCACGAGATCGATGGCGACCCCGTGGTTTTCTTCTTCGGGGATGCTTATTTTCAGGGCGTTGTTGATGGACGGCATTTCGCCTGTGAATTCGCAATCAACGACGGGTCCCATGACTTGTACGACTTTTCCTTTGTTCGGCATGATGTCCTCCTCATTTCACCGC
>JAGYMP010000108.1 GCA_018400565.1 Bacilli bacterium
GAGGTCATCTATGAGATCACAAACAAGGAACTGTATGATCACATCCGATCCGACAACGGTTTGAACCAACTCAGGTTCTTGCTTGACAACCATATCCTCCAGGCATATATCGCCGATGTGGAGAATGACCAGGATGCCATCGATGACAAGAAATTGGAATTGACGTATGGCACCGCGGATCAAGAAGAAATCGCGGACATGGATCAAGAGGCCAAGGATGAGCTTGAGACAACATTTGAACAACAGATGTATCTGGCGGGTTACGGGGAAGACCATGATTTGTATGCCATCATCGCCCTGGCGAGAGAGAACTACACCCGTGATGCCATCGCGAGAGACGGTCTGACCGCGAGTGATATCGCCGATCATTACACAAACAGATATTTTGATGATATACGCGCTTTGCGGATACGTTTCACGAGCGAAAGCGATGCCCGTGATGTGCTTGCCAGCTTCAACGTCGCTTATTACGAAGATGACGAAGACACACCGAGACTCGGCCGGTACCTTGGCTATGTGTTTGAAGATGAATCGTTGATTGACGATGATGAAACCATCGTGGAGGCTTATGAAACCGTCTTCCCTTATTATTACGACGATGACGGCAATCTTCTGAACCTCGATGCCGAAATCGTGTATACGGCCGGTGAAACCGCCGGGACCTTCACCGATGAGGATGACAACACCTATTCTCTCGATGAAAACGATAATCTCATCGACGCCGATCAGGTCATCGCGGTCGAGAATGAACGCATTTTTGACACGCTTGAGGACGCCACCGCCTATAAGGAAGACAACACGACTTATTATGACGTACACAAAGTCGATCCCTTCGATGAGGATGAATCCGTCAAGATTCTGTCCGAAGGTACCGTCCTTTACACCATCGAACCGGACGGCACGGTCTACGATCAGAGCACAAACGATGTCACGGATACCTTTGACATCATCATAAACAAAATTTACACACCGCATGACGAGGTTGAGGAATTCACTCCCGAAGTCGTGGATGAACTCACCGATGAAGAGGTGCTCACCGAATACATCAAAATGTATAATTATGTGTATGGTGAATACAGAGATTTACTGCCGGTTTGGCATGTCGGAGACGATGTTTATTACGA
>JAGYMP010000109.1 GCA_018400565.1 Bacilli bacterium
CACTTCATTCAGATTATGGGGCGGGATATTCGTGGCATATCCTGTTGCCATGCCCATGGAGCCGTTCACTAGAAGATTCGGGAATTTGGCGGGCAAAACAACGGGTTCATATTCCTCATCGTCAAAATTGGGGATGAAATTGACTGTTTTTTTGTCAATGTCTTTCAAAAGGACTTCAGCATATTTTGAAAGACGGGCCTCCGTGTACCGCATGGCCGCTGCCGGATCATTGTCAACCGACCCGTTATTGCCGTGCATGTCAACAAGCAACATATTGGTTTTCCACGGTTGTGTCATGCGGACCATGGCATCATAAACCGATGAATCACCGTGCGGATGATATTTGCCGATGACTTCGCCGACGATCCGCGCGGATTTTTTGAATGGCTTATCACTGAACATGCCCATGGCATGCATGGCATATAAAATTCTTCGTTGAACGGGTTTTAACCCATCCCTCACATCAGGCAAAGCACGTTCTTGGATGATATATTTCGAATAGGAGGCAAACCGATCGCTGACAAGATCTTCGAGCTTTTCCTTAAGGATCGTTTTTTCCATGATCTCATCGACCTTTTCTTTGATGGTTTTGTCGCTCATTCGAAATCACCGTCCTCAATTGAGAAATCATCTTCTTTCTCAAAGGAGACAAAGGTGTCAATCCACTCTTTCCTCGGAGCGACTTTGCCGCCCATGAGAATGGCGATACGCTGTTCGGCATCCGCAAGATCCTCAATGGTTACCTGGATTAAGGTACGTGACTTGGGATTCATCGTTGTTTCCCACAACTGGTCGGCATTCATTTCGCCGAGACCTTTATACCGTTGGATTGAGTAAGTTTTCAAGTGTTTGCAGATCATCTCACGCTCATCGTCCGTCCATGCGTAATGAACCTCGTCACTTTTTCCTTTTTTGGCAATCTTATAAAGGGGCGGACGTGCGATATACAGTTTCCCCGCTTCGACGAGAGCCCGCATATAGCGGAAGAAAAACGTAATCAGCAAAACTTGGATATGGGCGCCGTCAGTGTCGGCATCGGTCATGATAATCACTTTGTCGTAGTTGGTTTTCTTGAGCTTGAATTCACTGCCGAGACCCGCGCCGATTGTACTGATGATCGTTCCGATCTCCTCATTCTTTAGCACATCTTCCATCTTCTGTTTCTCGGCGTTGATCACTTTACCCCGCAAAGGCAGAATCGCCTGGTATTTGCGGTCTCTTCCCTGCTTGGCCGAACCGCCGGCCGAATCTCCTTCAACCAAAAAAAGTTCATTTTTTTCGGCATTCTTAGATCCCGCAGGCGATAATTTGCCTGAAAGGATGGTTTCTTTCTTTGCGACCTTCTTCACAAGTCTTGCATCCTCGCGTGCTTTTCTCGCCGCTTCACGGACATTCCGTGCTTTGATTGCTTTTTTGATGAGTTTCTCTGCTACTTTCGGATTTTCAGTCAAATATGTGTTCAACCGTTCGGAAACAACCGAATCCACGGAAGGCCGTGCTTCGGCCGTTCCCAGTTTGTTTTTGGTCTGTCCCTCAAATTGCAGCAGGTTCTCGGGGATACGAACCGATAAAATGACTGTGAGCCCCTCACGGATGTCCGCACCTTCCAGACTGGCGTCGCGTTCTTTCAAAAAAGACATCCTGCGGGCATACTCATTGAATGTCTTGGTAAATGCAGTCTTAAACCCCGTTTCATGGGTGCCGCCGTCTTTCGTGCGGACATTGTTTACGAAGGAAACAATGTTTTCGGAATAGGCATCGGTAAATTGAAATGCGACCTCAACTTCGATGCCATTGGCTTTTCCTTCAAAAAAACTAGACGGATGATAAGGTTTTTTGTTTGCATTCACATATTCCACATAAGCCCGGATCCCCTGGTCGTAACAATAGGATTCCTTCTGTTTAGAGCGTTCATCGACCAACTGGATGTTCAAGCCTTTGATCAAAAAGGCATTTTCCCGCAACCGTTCCTCGATCGTGTCGAAATGAAACAACGTCGATGAGAAAATTTGTTGGTCGGGTTTAAACCATACTTCGGTGCCGGTTTTTTTCGTCTCTTTAACCGGCGTCAGTTCTTTAATCTTTTTCCCGCCGTTCTCAAAACGCATATGATATGTTCTTCCGTCACGGTGAACCGTCACATCAAGAAATTCACTCAAAGCATTGACAACACTTGCCCCAACACCATGAAGCCCACCGGATACTTTATATGCATTGTTTGTCCCGAATTTACCGCCGGCATGCATTTTCGTGAAAATAACCTCAACACCGCTGAGTCCGGATTTGTGTTTGTCGACCGGCATGCCGCGTCCGTCATCCATCACGACGATCGAATTGTCCTCTTTGATGATGACTTTGATATTTTTCGCATGGCCGGCAAGCGCTTCGTCCATCGCATTGTCAACGGTTTCCCAAACAAGGTGATGAAGGCCGCGTGCATCTGTCGATCCGATATACATACCGGGTCGTTTCCTCACGGCTTCGAGGCCCTCCAAAATCTGAATTGATTGGGCTGTATAGGTGTTTTTGCTTTTATTACTCATGTATATTCCTCTTTTCGCTCAAATCTATTATATCAAATAATCAGATGATTTCACTTCATTTTTTTTGTGGATATGGTATAATTTGAAAGCAAGGAGCGTGGGA
>JAGYMP010000110.1 GCA_018400565.1 Bacilli bacterium
TCTGATCAACCGCAGCAAATACAAACACCGCTACAAACGTTTCTACAAAAAGATGGACAAGGCCATTACCAAAAAATATAACGGAAACGTGCTGAATGAAGGCATCGTAAACGATTATGCGAAGGATAACACAAACACCTACAAAAGTTTACGACGGAAGGGACGTCGAAAAGTTCGTAAATATTTTGATTATTACGCCAAGAAACTTCCCGAGCAAGTCCTTCTGAAAAGCTTTACCACACCTGATAAACGAAAAAACTCCCTTGTCATTTACATTCTTGACGAAAGTGACAAAGTCCTTTATCGCTGGTACAAAAAACGAAAGCGCAAGGGGTTCATCAAAGCCTCAAACAAACATCAGATGCTGACCCCGCTGATCGGCTATTTATTCGAATTGCCTTTATACATCGACAAAGGAGCACCCTACCGTTTGGTCAACCCGGATAATGATTGCCAGTTGACTTATGAAATCGTCAAAAACCCAAAAAAAAGGAAACGAAAGAAAAAACCGAAGAAACTATCAAAAAGGGAACTCAAAGCACGGAAGAAAATCGAAAATATCAAGGAAAGCCGTCGTTAAAGTCACGACGGCTTTTTCATTTGACCAACACGGCCTCAGAAAGGGACGCCGAAGGTTGCGTGATGCGAACATGCACCATGCTTCCGATAAGTGATGCATCCCCTTTGAATCTGACATGGATGTAATCACGCGTGTGGCCCATGAGATAACCATTGCGTTGGCGTTCAACGATCACACGGTGAACATCGCCTGCGTGCTCTTTCACATAGTCAAGATGCATTTTTTCGGATAAAGCCAAAAGTGTTTTGACACGTCGTTTCTTCTCGGCATCGTCCACCCGGTCATTCATCCCGGCGGCCGGTGTGCCTTTTCTCGGTGAGAAGGGAAACACGTGCAATCCTTGAAATTCCATCTTCTTGATAAATGCAACCATCGCATTGAAATCCGCATCCGTTTCCGAAGGGAAACCGACAATGACATCAGTCGTGATCGCAATGTCCCCGAGACGTTCACGGATCCTCCTTACGATGGATGAATATTCTTCCGTCGTATAGTGACGATTCATCTTCTTTAATATCCGATCGGATCCGCTTTGCAACGGGATATGCAGATGGGGCACGAATTTGTCGCTTGATGCCAGAACATCGACCACGTCAGCGGTTAGCTCATTCACTTCGATGGATGACATTCGGATATTCTTCAGTCCTTCGATCTCCGATAAGGATTTCAGAAGACTACTGAATGAAGTGTCCTGAAGGTCTTTCCCGTACGCCCCGGTGTGTATGCCTGTCAATATGATTTCTTTGTGGCCGGACCGCACAAGGTCTTTTGCCTCACCGAGCACGACCCTGCGGGGTTTTGAACGGACCCTCCCCCGCGTATAAGGGATGATGCAGTATGTGCAGAAATTGTCGCACCCGTCTTCAATCTTGAGGAACGCCCGTTGGTGATGCGAAAAATCATCGATCCTCAACGTGTCGTACGTTTCATCACGGTCAAATCTGCTTACCTTGTTCAACGGTCTCGGGTCACTTATGTAGTGTTCGATATAATCCGGAATGTTTTCACGGTTTTTTGTGCCGACGACGATCCTCACGCCGGGAATCCCCAGCATGCGTTCTGCTTTCAATTGGCTTAAACATCCCATGACCACGACGACCGCATCGGCATTCAAGCGATGCGGCTTGCGGGCATATTGCCTTGTCTTGGCTTCGGCGGCAATGGTGACCATGCACGAGTTGATGATGTAAATGTCCGCTTTTTCAGAAAAAGACACACGTTCGTATCCTCTTGCTTCCATTAGTTCAGCAACGGCCTCGGTCTCATAACTGTTCACCTTGCAGCCAAGGGTATGGTATGCAACCGTCAGTGATTCAGTCGTATTCATAACGGATTCCCCCGATTGCGTAAATGGCCGCTGTCTCAGCCCGGAGAATGGTCTTTCCGAGACTGACGAAAACAGCGTTCCTCTTTTTCAGATAATCGATCTCTCCGGGCGAGAACCCGCCTTCGGGACCGATGATGACCAACCGTCTGAGTTCCTTCCCGCCCGCCCGCAAATGATGACGCAACGAGTCGGCGGGATTGTTTCGTTCATAAGGTACGATGACTTCATCAAAAGCATCAAAATCGAGCTCCTCCAGTTCACGCGGTTTGTCAATATGCGGAATCTGATGCCGTTTGCATTGTTCGCTCGCTTCTTTGGCGATTGTCTGGTAACGTTTCGTTTTTTTGTCGGCTTTCTCATTTGTGATTTTGACCACGGAATGATCCATTCTTAGGGGCACAAACCCAGCAATGCCCAATTCGACCGTCTTTTGCAGAGCGAACTCAAACGGGGTCTTCCGAATCAGAGCAAGCGCCAGGGTGACGGGCAGTGTTTTTGAAGTTTCCTTTAGTTCACGCACGATTTCTGCTTTGATTCGGTCCCGCTCGATGGTTTGAATCACGCCGAGATAGACCTCGTTATCGATCACAAGCTCAATCTGCCGCCCCGTTTCCATCCGCATGACATCCCGGATGTGATGAGCGTCATCGCCCTTGATATATACGGTTTGTTTGTCTGAATCATGACTTTTGATGAAATATCGCTGCATGGCAATCACCTCTGACATTTTAACATGTTTTTGAATTCTTTTGAAAGCAAAATGATAAAAAATGCCGGTGACAATCTGTCCTCACCGGCATTGATGGTTCATTGGTCTTTCAATATTTTTCAACGACCTCATAAGCCCGCGCCGCCTTGCCCTCTCGCAGCGTGACGATGGTTGTGTCTGTGAATTTACTCAACACTTCCATCTTCTGAGGCGGTGTCGCAAGCACGATTTGGACAGGTAGTTGATCGATGAATTCCATCATCGCTTTGATGCGTGTCAAGTCCATCTTGTCGAAAACCTCATCAAAGATGATAAGGCCGATGGCATCCTTGGCGTGTGTCTGCGATGCTTGTTCGAACACACGGACGAACGACGCCAACGTGGCCACATAAAAGGGGACCTGTGTTTCCCCGCCGGATTTTTCTTTGAAAACCTTGGAATACAGGATTGATTCGCCTTGGGTGTTTTTGATCTTGATATCATAGTCCATGTATGTCCTGTAATCCGTGAATCTGTTGATGGCACCGCCGCTGTTCAGGTCATCACTGGCAAGGTTCACGAAAAGTTCCTCAAGCTGGCGTTGATATTTCATTTCAAAATCGTAATTGAAAATGTCTTCGCCGGTCCTGATCGATTCCTCACTCAAAACCATCTCATAATACTCGCCGTATTCTTCACTCTTCGGGAAGATGAACTGATACGTGTCATCTCCGAAACGGATGTTCTGCAAGGTTTCATTGATGCGGACGATTTCGTCCTGGGCGGATATGATGTAATCACGCAGTTTTGCAATGAAATCCTCCTTAAACAACTTTTCGGCGGACTCTCTGGCTTCACGGACTTTCCCTTCATATTCGACCAACTCGGATTTGACGAGTTTGTCCATTTCGTCGATATATTGCTGGATATGATCGATGCCGAACCCATAGGAAAGGTTATATTTGGTCGTATATGCCATCTGTTTTTGTTTCAGTGCGTCTTCAAGATTCGTGATGGTCCGCAGTTCGGCCTCAATCCGCTCTTGGTATTTGTCAATGACCGTTTTGACGCTTCTTGAGGATTGGGATTCTCTCGCAAAACGTTCTTCGGCTTCGCTTTCCAGCGAAGGATCTTCATTAGCCTCGGCGGCAAGGTTTTCGTTCAATTCCTTCAATGATGTCTCTTGTTCCAAGAGGGTTTCATTCAATTTCTGTTCATCCGAATTCAAACTGCCCACGGTTTCATGTTTGGAACGTCGATTTTCATTGAGGCCGCGGATTTCTTCCTTGATGCGTTCATATTCCTCCCGAAGGTCATTCGCTGATTCTTCCGGAAGGTTCCTTTTCTTCTCAACGAGTTCCTTGCGTTTGGCTTTGAGCTGCCTGACCTTGAAACTTGATTGCATCATGTCTTTTAGTTCTGGCAGGTTAAAAGACTGCGCGGTTTGGTTTTCTTCTTTGAGTTCTGCGATCTTATTTTGGATTTTTTGGTATTCCGTTTTGTGTTCGGCACCTTTTTTGCGCCAATTTTCAAGCTGTGAAGCCTGTGCTTTGGCGCCTATGAAAGGCTTGTCCGTTCTTTTTCTGAGACTGCGCACCGTGAAGGATCGATAGACCATACCGGAATTCGTGATGGCCTGGGGGTGTTTCTCCAGATCCTCGACTTTGTCGACCATGATCAAATTCCCGCACACCATGTTGATGTAATGCATGGCATCTTTGTTTTCCGATGTGATGATCGAGGCAAGGGATCGGTCACGGTTTTTTTGAAATTTTTGCAGTTTTTTTGTATTGACGAGACCGATGCCATAGATGTTCAAAGTGTCTTTTATCTTATTGTAGACTTGCAACGCTTCGTCAAAATAGCGGGGTTCAACTATTAGATTGAAACGTTGTCCGCCAAGGTAATCTTCGATTGTATCCGCCCATGAGGGATCTGTGATTTCCAGTAACTCGGCAAGAATATGGACCGAGATATCTGTGCCGTAACGTTCACGCACGCCGCGTTCGATTTCGGCTTGCAGTTTTTTGACCGTCGGGCTGTATTTCAAATTGTTGTTTTTAAGATCTTTCAACGTTTCATAGACATCATTGATGTCTTCGACGACAGTTTTTTTGTTCTCTTCCAATTTCCCGATCTCATAGAGGTTTTTTTGGACTTGTTGTTTGATTTTCTTGTCAATTTCGATCAATGAAAGGGAGATGTCCTCAACGGAATCTTCTGTGACCGCATTCAATGACAGGCGGTTCAGATCTTTGTAACAATCCGCATCATATTCGTTTTTTAGTTCTTCGAAAATCGGTTTGAGTCGTTCGATTCTCCGTTTGTAGTAACGGTCGATTTCCGTTTGTTCATCAATGCGCCGGTTGAGATTCAGTATTTCTTTGTCATAAATCTGTGCATCTTTGAAACTTTCGTCCTTTTGCAATAACGCATAGACATCCTTGGAGCGATCATCAAGCATCTCAAGCTCTTCTTCGATCTCGCGGATCTCCCTGCGAACCTCATCTTTTCTAAGATTGACCTTCTCAAGTTTTTTGTTGTTCTTGCGGATGTTCTCTTCCATGCGTTTGGCTTCGAGGAACTTCAAAAAGTAACCATAAAATTCTTTTTGGCGCAAGTTGTCGGTGATTTCCGCATAATCATTTTTAATATCTTTGAGATCACCGATCTTTTCCTTGATGACTTTCAGTGTCGCCTCAAGATCCTTATACGCTTGGATTGATTCGCGGATGGGTTCGACATCCAGTGTCTTCTCGTCAAGCAAGTAATTGTAAATGAAATCTTTGACATCCGAAATCGGTTTAAATGCCAATGCTTTCGGAAGCAATTTGAAATAATTCTCATGGATGGAACCGAACAATGACCGGAAGGCACGTTTGGCTTCCTTTTTTGTTTTGAAAATGCGCTCCGAACGGTGATGTTTCTTGAACGAGGAAGTCGTGAGGATCCGTCCTTCTTCATCCAAAAACATATCATCGCTGATGCGGCCGTCCTTATGATAAAAGATAATTTTCGGCGGCAATATTTCGCCAAATGCATCAATAACGGTGCCGACGATGAAATGATCGTCCTGTGTCTCATCATAAAATTCGAGCGCCACATGACCGGTCACGTCTCCCTCACGCAGATATTCCTTGTCATCGATGCCCAATTTACATTTGACATAACCGCGAAGATCACGTTTGCTTTTTTCGTTGGCCGCTATGTTGAAATTTTGATCGCCCGCGGTCATGACATATGCCAGGGCATCGACGATGGTGGATTTCCCCGTCGCGTTTTGACCGGTAATCAACGTATTGTTTTTGACATGGATGGTTTCATTGGCGAAATAA